>NZ_JBYTAH010000107.1:0-17876 GCF_058787975.1 Cupriavidus sp. FW305-26 | reverse complement strand
CTGCCCCCGCTGCCCCCGCCGTCCCCGACCACCATCCTTTGCGCAATGCCGCTGTGTGCCTGGGCCTGTCCCTGCTGGCCGGGCCACTTGCCGTTTCCGCCACCGTGGCCGCCACGCCTGCGCCGTCCCCGCAACTGTCCGGGCTGGCCACGCTGCTGCTGGGCACGGTGCGCGGCAAGCCTACGGGCATGAACGGCGTGACCCGCCTGACCGCGGGCGATGTCGACCGTGAGCTGCGCATGGCCTGCCAGGAGCTGATGCGCGCCGGCCCGGTGGACCTGGACGACACCACCCGCTTCGACGGCTGCATGACCCGGCCGGGCAAGATCGTCGAGTTCCAGCTGAAGGTTTCGGGGGTGGATGCGGCGCGTGACGATACCCGCGAGTTCATGGCGACGGCCAAGCCTATCCTGGAGCGCGGCATCTGCCGCAACCCGGATGTGCCGGTGCTCGGCAAGCTGGGGGTCAGGCTGCGCTACCACTACGTGGCCGGGCAGAAATCGCTGGTCTTGCTCGATATCCTGCCGGACCAGTGCCTGAAGAAATGAGGCCGCCGCAAGCGCGCCGGTTCAAGATCCCGTTCCGCCCCCAAGCACCTCTTCGCAAACCGCCAGCCATGCCCGCGCCGCATGCGACAGGTAGCGTCCCGGCGACCAGATATGCGCCATGGTCCAGTCCATTGCCGGCGCGGTCAGCCGCGCCATGGCCAGTGTGTCCTGGCCCTGCAGGCGCTCAGCCAGCGGCTGCGGCAGGAAGGTAGTGCCCAGCCCCGCCGCCGCCATCGATGCCAGGAAATCCCAGTGCCCGCTGCGCGCCACCACGCGCGGCTCGATGCGTGCTTCCAGAAACGCCTGCCGCAGCATGCGCGTCAGCGAGAAGTCATCGGTCAGCATCACCAGCGGCTCATCGCGCAGAGCCGCCAGCGTGACGGTGCGCCCGCGCGCCCACGCGGCCTTGCGCGGCCCCACGGCCCAGATCGGGTAGCGGCCGAACTGGCGCGTTTCCAGCGCCAGGCCGCTGTCGCCCGGCAGCACCGTGGCGCCGACCTCCAGCTCGCCGCTTGCCACCAGCTGCTCCACCACCTGGCCGCCGTGCTCGTCCAGCGTCAGCGACAGGTTGGGATAGCGCTGCCGGAACGCGCTGACCGCCGGTGAAAAGAACAGGTTGACCATCGGCGGGATCCCCACGGTCAGCTGCCCCCGGCCCAGCGAGGACAGGTCGGACACCTCCAGCGTGAGCCGGTGCACCACGCCCAGCGCCTCCTGCCCGCGCTCGTAGACCACGCGGCCCACGTCGGTCAGCCGCACGCTCTTGCCTTCACGGATCAGCAGCGGCTGGCCGACCTCGTCCTCAAGCTGCTTGACCATCTTGCTGATGGTCGACTGGGTGACGAACAGCGAGGCCGCGGCCTGGGTAAAGCTGCGCAGCCGGGCAGTCTCGACGAAATAGCGCAGCGCGCGGATATCGATGGGCATGGTGCTGAGGGACGGCGGGCTGCCGGCAGGCCGGTTTCGCCACCCATGAACAAAGGGAATGGAAAGGCCAATATTAAATCATGAATGGAATGCGAAAGGTTTGGCTACACTTCGCTTCCACACATCGCCCCCGCCCAACCGCGCCGCCAATTGAAGCGTGGAGCGGCAGGCCGCGGCGTGCCCTCAACTCTTCTTGAAGACCCCGCTCCATGGCTAGCTGGCCAAATGCACGACAGTGGCTGTTCTCGCTGAAGGCATTCGTCGCCGCGATGCTGGCGCTCTATATCGCGCTGGCGCTGGGCCTGCCGCGGCCTTACTGGGCCATGGCGACGGTGTACTTCGTTTCCCATCCCCTGACCGGCGCCACCCGTTCCAAGGCGGCCTACCGCGTGGCCGGCACGATGCTGGGCGCCACCGCCGCGGTGGCCACGGTGCCGCAGCTGGTCAACATGCCGATCGTGCTGATGGGTGCGATCGCGCTGTGGATCACCGTGCTGGTGTACCTGTCGCTGCTGCAGCGCACGCCGCGCAGCTATGTGTACCTGCTGGCGGCCTACACCCTGCCGATCGTCGCGCTGCCGGCCGTCAGCGCGCCGGCGCAGATCTTCGATATTGCCGTGGCCCGGATCGAGGAAATCGTGATCGGCATCGTCTGCGCCGGGCTGGTGGGCTCGGTCGTCTTCCCGGCCAAGGTGGCGCCCGCGCTGCGGTCCCGCGCAGCCACCTGGCTGGCCGACGCGTCGGCCTGGGCATCGGACATACTCACCGGCAGCCCGCGCGCCGACGACAGCCGCCACCGGCTCGCTGCCGACATCCTGGCGCTGGACCAGCTGGTCAGCCAGCTGGCCTATGACACTGAGGGCAGCCACACGCTGCGCCATGCCCGCGCGCTGCGCCAGCGCATGACCATGCTGATGCCGCTGCTGTCGTCGCTGGAGAGCGTGCTGCACGCGCTGCGCGGCCATCCGGACGGCATCCCGTTGCCAGTGCGCGAGGCCATGGCGGCGGCGACCGCCTGGCTGGCGACCGATGCTGCCACGCCGCCTCCGGTCGCCGCGGGCGGCTGGCTTGCCGATAGCCGCGCGGGCGAGGTCGACTGGCAAGCCAGCCTCGCCGCCACGGCGGCGGACCAGCTGCAGCGCCTGGGCGCGTTGTACGCTGAATGCCGCGCCCTGCAGCAAGGCATAGGCGACCGCAGCGCCGGCGCGCCGCAGCTGCGCGGCAACGCGGCCCCGGAGGCTGCAGGCCATCACCACGACCACGGCATGCTGCTGTTCGGCGCCGTGTCGAGCGGCCTGGCCGTATTCTGCGCGGGGCTGCTGTGGATCTTCTCGGGCTGGGAGGGCGGCGCCGGCGCGGTCGCGGTGGCATCGATCGCCTGCTGCTTCCTTGCGGCCATCGACGAGCCGCGCCGCATGGCCGGTGCCTTCCTGCGCTGGAGCACGATCTGCCTGCTGGTGTCGTGCGGCTACCTGTTCCTGGTCGTGCCGCACGCGCACACCTTTGAAGCGCTGGCCGCGATGCTGGCGCTGCCCTATCTCGGCATTGGCCTGCTGATTGCGCGGCCCGGCTTCCAGTTGATTGCGATGCTGCTGTCGGTCAACACGGCCTCGTTCGCCAACGTGCAGGCCGTGTTCGATGCGGATTTCCTCGGCACCTTCAATACCTGCCTGGCCAGCGCCGCAGCCATGCTGTTCGCGCCGCTGTGGTCGATGGCGGTACGCCCGTTCGGCGCGCGCGCGGCGGCGCACCGGCTGGTGCGCGCCAGCTGGCAGGACCTGGCCCAGGCCGCCACGCTGCGAGCGGCCGATGGGGATGCGCGGCTGGGCGCGCGCATGCTGGACCGGCTCGGCCAGCTGGTGCCGCGGCTGGGGGCTGCCGGCGATCCCTTGTCGTCCGACGGCTTCCACGCGCTGCAAGTCGGCTACTGCGCGCTGGCGCTGCAGAAGGCGCTGCCGGCCTTGCCGCCCGCGGCACGCAAGCCGGTGCGCCGCGTGCTGGCCGCGGTGGCAAGGCATTTCCGCGCGCGGCTGCGCGCGGGCCATGCCGTGCCGGCTCCGGCGGGGCTGGCCGCCTGGGTGGCCGATGCCATCGCCGGCGTGGCCGCGTTGCCCGCAGGTGGCCGCCCTGACCACCGCGGCACGCTCGGCGCGCTGGTGGTGCTGCAGGTCACGCTGCAGCCTGGCCCTGCGGCTGCCTTGTCCCGCTGACCTCCCCAACTCTCCGCTGCCGCCGAATGCTCAGTGAAATCGACCTCTATGGCGTATTCGTGCCAGGCGTGCTGGTGCTGATGGTGCTGGCCTTCGCCGCCACTACCGCGATCCGCATGGTGCTGGCCGCGCTGGGCTGGTACCGGCATATCTGGCACCGCTCGATGTTCAACCTTTCCCTCTATGTGATCGTCCTTGGCGCCGTGGCCGCAGTCTTTGTCGCGGTGCCGGGACTGGCGTCATGACCTTCCGACTCCGCCCCCTGCTTCCCTTGCTGCCAACGCTGCTGGCAGCCATCGCCGCCCTGCTGGTGCTGCGCCACCTGTGGGACTACTACACGGCCGCGCCATGGACCCGCGACGGCCATGTGCGTGCCGACATCATCCAGGTGGCGCCCGATGTGTCCGGGCTGGTCACACGCGTACTGGCGCGCGACAACCAGCATGTGCAGCAAGGCGAAGTCCTGTTCGAGATCGACCGCGACCGCTACGCGCTGGCCCTGCAGCAGGCGCTGGCCGCGGTAGCGACGCAGCGCGCCGCGCTGGCGCAGGCGCGGCGCGAAGCCGCGCGCAACCGCAATCTCGACGGCCTGGTTGCCGCCGAAGTCGCGGAACAGGGGCGTGCCCGCGTAGAGCAAGGCGAAGCCGCGCTGGCGCTGGCCGAAGCCGCGGTGCGGCTGGCCCGGCTTGACCTGGAGCGCACCAGCGTGCGCAGCCCGGTGGCGGGCTACCTCAACGACCGGCTGCCGCGCCTGGGCGACTATGTCTCGACCGGCCGCCCGGTGCTGTCGATGGTCGATGCCGGGTCCTTCCACGTGGAAGGCTATTTCGAGGAAACCAGGCTGCACCGGATCCGCATCGGCAGCCCGGTCGACGTGCATATCATGGGCGAGCCCCGGCACCTGCGCGGGCACGTGCAGAGCATCGCAGCCGGCATCGAGGACCGCGACCGCAGCGCGGGCTCGAACCTGCTGCCCAACGTCAACCCGACCTTCAACTGGGTGCGGCTGGCACAGCGCGTGCCGGTGCGCATCGTGCTGGAGGACGTGCCCGCGGATGTGCGCCTGGTTTCCGGCCGCACCGCGACTGTGGCCGTTCGCGAAGCCAGGCGCGTCGATGACGCCGGCCGCCGCACGGGGCCCCGGTCGTGAAGCGGCGCCATCCCTGGCTGGCGTGCGCCGCGGCCTGCCTGTGCGCCTGCACCACCGTGGGCCCGGACTATCGTGTGCCGGATCATGCGGCAGTGCGCGCGGCCGCCGCCAACGGCCCGCTTCAGGGTGCCAAAGCGCCCGGCGTGGCCATCGCGCCCGTGCCCGACGACTGGTGGCGGCTCTATGACAACGCGCGGCTCGACCGGCTGGTCGAACAGGCGCTGGCCGCCAACACCGACATCCGCGCCGCCAGCGCCAACCTGCGCCGCGCGGTGGCCCTCCTGCACGAGGTGGAGTCCGAGAACCTGCCGCAGGGCGGCGCCAGCGCCAGCGTTTCGCGCGCGCAGCTGTCGGGCGAAAGCTTCCTGCAGACCACCAAGCCACCGGTATTCAACCTGGGCGACTTCGGTTTCGGCGTGTCCTACCTGATCGATTTCTTCGGCAAGCTGGCCCGCGCCGACGAGGCCGCGCTGGCCGGCGCCGAAGCCAGCGCGGCCACGCTCGACATGGTGCGCGTCACCGTGGCGGCGCAGACGGTGCGCGCCTACGTGCAGGGCTGCGCCGCCACGCATGAACTGGCCGCCGCCACGCAGCAGCTCGCGGTACAGCAACGCACGCTGGACGCCACCGGCCGCCTGGTCGACGCCGGCCGCGGCGAACCCGCCGACGTGGCGCGCGAGCGTGCCCGCACCGAAGCGCTGCACTCTGCCTTGCCAACGCTGGAAGCCGCGCGTAGCGTCGCACGCCACCGGCTGGCGCTGCTGCTGGGCAAGCCGCCTGCGGCACTGCCAGAGGCCGAGGTGGACTGCCATGCCGAACCCACGCTGCGTGTGCCGCTGCCAGTGGGTGACGGCGCAGCGCTGCTCAGGCGCCGGCCCGATATCCGCCAGGCGGAACGCGAACTGGCCGCGGCCACCGCTCGCATCGGCGTGGCCACGGCGGACCTGTATCCATCGATCAGCATCGGCGCCAGCGCCGGGCTGACCGGCGTGCTGAGCCACCTTGGCAGCGGCCCGACGGCGCGCTGGAGCGTGGGGCCGCTGCTGAGCTGGTCGCTGCCGACCAACGGCGTGCGCCATCGCATCCACAGGCATGAAGCCGCGGCCGACGCCGCCCTGGCGCGCTTTGATGGCGCGGTGCTGCGCGCATTGCAGGAAACCGAAACGGCGTTGTCGGCCTACACGCGCGAACTGGAACGGCACGACGCCCTGCACGCGGCGCGCGAACAGGCCGCAGAAGCTGCGCGGCTGCAGCGCCGCCTGCAGCAGGCGGGGCGCATCCCGTACCTGGCGCACCTGGACGCCGAGCGCACGCTGGCCGATGCGGAGGCCGCACTGGCTGCGTCCGAAGGCCATGTCGCCGCGCGCCAGGTCGACCTGTTCCTCGCGCTTGGCGGGGGCTGGCAGGCCGGCGGCAAGGTGGCCGCCATCAATGCGACTGGCAATGAAAAAAACGACTGATCTTTCGACGTTTAAATCATCACAGGAATGCATCGACCTGACTAAACTTCGTCCCGTGCCGCGCGCTTCCCACGCGACGGCACCGCCCAAAAGGCGAACCCGGACGGCGCGGGTGGCAGATCCGCCATCCCCGCGCGGCCCTTCGCGGGCCATGCCGTCCACCCACCCAAAAACAGCAGACATGCATAAAAACGCTCTCAAAGCCCTTCTTGCCACGACCCTCTCGATTGCAGCACTCGGTGCCGCCGCACTGGCCAGCCCTGCCATGGCGCAAGGCCTGAACGACCGCGGCGTCGCCGCCGACCGCAACGGCTACAACCTGCACAACGGCAAGCGCAACCCGTTTACCGACGGTGCGCACGTCAATGGCAAGCGCGACCCCTTCACCGATGGCGCGCGCGTCAACGACCGGCGCGACCCGTTCACCGACGGCGCCAACCGCGCTGCCGCCGGCATGGAAGTGGCAGGCATGGACCGCAGCGGCGTGTCGGCACCGCCGGCCCATGGCGGCTCACGCGTATCGGCTGCCGCCTGACCGGCGTCTGCCCGCGCCACGGCAGCCGCCGTGGCGTGTCGACGGGGCGCAAGGCCCCGTCTCTTTTCCCATACCTCCCTGAAGCCCCCCTCATGAAAACCATCCTGTTCGCGCTGCTCGGCCTTGGCGCCCTGGCCGCGTCTTTTCCCGCGGCCGCCGGCCCTGACTGGGCTCTGATCGAGCGCGGCCGCGCCGCTGCCAGGACCGCAGCCGAGCGCACCGCACAAGCCCGCAATGCCACGCCTTGCGCACAAGTGGAAGTCGCCGCGTCGGCGACTTCGCCGGTTACATCACGCTGAGTGCTTCTGAGATGCGCGCTCGGGTGCTAGATTGAGAAGGCGTGCCGCCGCCAGGCGCCGGCCGTGCCTGACAAGCCACCCCACCAGAAGAGCGAGGAGCCGCGCATGTCCCTTCCCCACCTTGAATCCGGACAGATCGCCAGCGTGCTGCCACTGGGCGCACGGCTGGACCAGACCGCCACCCAGGCCCTGTTCAAGGAAGGCCCGCTGGAAGTGATGCGGCTGGTGCTGAAGGCGGGCAAGCATGTGCCGCCCCATGCGGTAGATGGCCCGATGACTGTGCAATGCCTGGAGGGCGAGGTGCGTGTGCGGGTGGACGGCGCCGAGCGCCAGTTGCACCAGGGCGACCTGCTCTACCTGGGGCCGAGCGTGCGCTACGATGTGACCGCCATCTCCGATGCCTCGGTGCTGGTCACGTTGGTCCTGCCCGGCAGCCGCTGAGTATCGCGCCTTTACACCACGGCAGGCTGCCAGCGCGCGCTGGCAGCCACAAAGGCATCGATCAGCGCCGCCACCGGCGCGCGGCGCAGTGCCGATTCGCGCACCAGCACGCCCACGTCGCGATAGAGCGGCCCGCCCGGCAATGGCGCCTGCACCACGCCCGCGGACTGCTGCAACGGCACCAGTCCGGACGGGATGATGGCGCAACCCAGGCCAGCTGCCACCATCAGCAGGATCACGGCCGGCTCATCCAGCTCCATCCCTTCCCTGACCCATAGCCGCTGCCGCTTCAGGTAGCCGTCCACCAGCTGCCCGCCGGTGCTGTGGCGGTTGTAGCGAATGAACGGAAGCGTCTCCAGCAACGCGCGCAGGTCTGCAGGCGCACCGGCGGGCCCGATGCCGACAAAGCCCTCGCGCACCAGCGGCACCCACTTGAGGTCCGGCGGAAAGCCCAGCCGCGGCCGGATCAGCACGGCGATGTCCAGCTCGCGCGCATCCACCTGCGTCAGCAGCTGGGTGGACATGCCCGGCACCACGTTGACGTGCGAGTCCGGAAACCGCCCCCGGAAATGCCGCATCGCATCGGCCAGCAAGGTGGCCTGGACCGTCGACACAGCGCCCAGCTCCACCGGCGCGGCGTCGGCATGCGGGCCGGCGCGGTCCTTCATCGCGGCATAGAGCTCGACAAAGCGCCGCGCTTCCGGCACCAGCCGGCGCCCGGCTTCGCTGAGCGCGACGGACTTGCCGGTGCGATCGAAGAGTACGCAGTCCAGGTCCTCTTCCAGCCGCCGGATCTGCGTGCTGACGGCCGACTGCGTCAGCGCCAGCCGCGCCGCGGCGGCGGAGAACGAGCCGGTTTCGGCGGCCACCAGGAAGGTCTGGAAGTAGCGGATCATCTATTGAAAATTCTGATACTCAGGCCAAAAATGATTCGCTTCATATTACGGGTTGTGCTGGCTACAATCAACGCGCAGGCCAACGCCTGCCCGCATAACGACCCCGACAAAGGCTTCCCGCATGAGCGCGACTTCCTCTATTCCCCTGTTCCACCTGGCTTTCCCCGTGCGCGACCTGGCCGAGGCAAGGCGCTTCTATGGCGACTTGCTTGGTTGCCCCGAAGGGCGCAGTTCCGAGGCCTGGGTGGACTTCAATTTCTATGGCCACCAGGTGGTGGCGCACCTGTCGCCTGAGGAGTGTGGTCACCGCGCCACCAGCGCCGTCGATGGCGACGACGTGCCGGTGCGGCACTTCGGCGCGATCCTGCCGATGGCCGAATGGGAGGCCCTGGCCGAGCGGCTGCGCGCGGCGGGCACACAGTTCGTGATCGAGCCGCATGTGCGCTTCAAGGGCCAGGTGGGCGAACAGGCCACCATGTTCTTCCTGGACCCGTCGGGCAATGCGCTGGAGTTCAAGGCCTTTGGCGACCTGAGCCAGGTGTTCGCCAAATAAGGCAGCGCGCGGCCGGGCTAGGCAATGCGGCGCATGGCCTCGCGGATCGGCTCGGACTCGGTCGGGCGCACCAGCCGCGCCACTTCCTGCCCGTCGCGCAGGAACACCAGCGTCGGCCACAGCTTGATGTGAAACGACCGGCCAAGCCGGCGCCCGCTGCCGTCCTCGATCTTGAGATGGCGCAATGCCGGATGCACGGCAAAGGCCTCAGCCAGCGCCGGCTGGGCGCGCTGGCAGTAGCCGCACCACGGCGCGCCGAATTCCAGCACGGTGGCGCCCGGCAGCGCATCCACTTCCGTGCGGGTCGGCTCGGTGGCCGCGTATTGCTGGGTCATGGGCATGGATCTGATCCTTTCGCGATAGCTGGCTGATGGTATCCGCATGCCTGCCAGATTCGTTCCAGCGGCGACTTCGGGCAGGCACCGCGCAAAGAGGATGCCCCAGACTGGCCCGGCTGTGTAATTTCTAGGCCGCCGTGGCGATTTCCCACCATGCCGGCAGCAGTTCGCGCACCTCGGCCGCGGCAAAGCGGTCGTCGATCAGGTAGACCACGCCCTGGTCCTGCTGCGTGCGGATGACCCGGCCTGCCGCCTGCACCACCTTGCGCAGCCCGGGATACAGGTAGGCATAGGCATAGCCCTGCCCGAACGCCTGCTGCATGCGCGCACGGAACTGCTCGTTGACCGAGTTGAACTGGGGCAGCCCCAGGGTGGCAACGAAGGCGCCGATCAGGCGCTCGCCGGGCAGGTCAACGCCTTCGGCAAAGGCGCCGCCGAGCACCGCAAAGCCGATGCCCTCGCCGCCTTCCGCAAACGTACCCAGGAACGCCGCCTGCGCGGCTTCGTCCATGCCCCGCGACTGCACCCAATGCGGAATGTCGGGGTGAGACTGGGCGAAGCGGGCCACGGCTTGCTGCAAGTACTCGTGGCTGCTGAAGAACGCCAGGTAGTTGCCGCGCCGTGCGCGGAACTGGCCGGCCATCAGCGCGACGATGGCCGGCAGCGATTGTTCGCGCCGCGCATAGCGGGTGGAGATGCGCGCTGCAATCCGCACCGACAGTTGCTCGGCGCGGAACGGCGATGGCACTTGCACCCGCGCGCAATCGGCCGGCAAACCCAGCGTATCGAGGTAGTAGGCGGCGGGATCGAGGGTCGCGGAGAACAGCGTGACCGAATGCGCGGCGCCAAAGCGCGGGCGCAGGAACGGGGCCGGGATGACATTGCGCAGGCACAGCCGCGCACGGTGGCCGCGGCCGCTGCGCGGCACGCGCTGGATATCGAACAGCGAATGCGCGTCGAGCTGCTCGGCCAGGCGTCCAAAATGCAGCGCATCGAAATAGAAGCGCTGCAGCGCCGGATCCTGCGCGCCTGGGTGCTCGGTCATATGCGTCAATGCCGCCGCGCAGCATTCGTCCAGCGCGCGGCGGAAGGCGGCGGGCACTTCGGGCAGGACTTCATAGGCATCGTCGCTCTGGCGTGCCAGCGCACCCCATTGCCGGGCCAGCCGTGTCAATGGCTTGCGTACGACGGCGGGCGCACCGCGGCGCACCTCGCGCAGCGATTGGGGGTCGAGTTCCGCGGTGTACATGGCGCGGCCGCGTTCGACCAGGTTGTGGGCCTCGTCGACCAGCACGCTGGCGCGCCAGCCATTGGCCGCGGTCAGCGCATACAGCAACGCGCTGCGGTCGAAGTAGTAGTTGTAGTCGGCCACCACCACGTCGCTCCATCGCACCAGCTCCTGCGACAGGTAGTAAGGGCAGATCCCGTGTGCCAGCGCCAGCGTGCGCACCGCGGCGCGGTCGCGCACCGGCACGCCGCGCGCCGCTTCGCGTGCTGCCGGCAGACGGTCATAGAAGCCGCGCGCCAGCGGGCAGGACTCGCCGTGGCAGGCCAGCTCCGGATGCTCGCAAGCCTTGTCGCGGGCCACCAGCTCCAGCACATGCAGCGGCCGCGCGCCGTGGCCGCGCAACGCATTGGCGGCGTGCAGCGCCACCCCGCGCCCGGTGGAGCGGGCCGACAGGAAGTAGACCTTGTCGATGCCCTGCCCCGGCATGGCCTTGAGCACCGGGAACAATGTGCCGACCGACTTGCCGATGCCGGTGGGCGCCTGCGCCAGCAGGTGGCGGCCCGCGCGGTTGGCGTTATAGACCGCCTGCGCCAGTTCGCGCTGGCCCGGGCGGAAACCCTGGTGCGGAAAGGCCAGCTGCGCCAGCGCGCCATCGCGTGCCTGCCGGTGGGCCAGTTCCGCCTGCGCCCAGTGCAGGAACTGCTCGCAGGTCTGCACGAAGAAGGCTTCAAGCGCCTGCGCAGTGAAGTGCTCCGCAACCGGGTGCTCGCGCTGGCTGATGATGTCGAAATAGACCACCGCGATCTCCAGCCCCGGCAGCCCCAGCTTGCGGCATAACAGGCAGCCGTAGACCTTGGCCTGCGCCCAGTGCAGGTGGCGGTGGTTGTCCGGCACCGCGGCATCGCCGCGCACGGTTTTGATTTCTTCGAGCCGGTTGGCGACGGGATCGTAGCCGTCGGCACGGCCGCGCACACGCAAGGGCCCGAAATCGGCGGCAAGCGCCCCTTCGGCCTGGTAGGCCTCCCCGCGCCGGCTGGTTACTACCGCATGCCCGGCCACGCCCTCCTGCGCCGATGGCGTCGGCACGAAGCGCAGGTCCAGGTCGCCCGCCTTGGCGGTGAATTCGCACAGCGCGCGCACGGCCACCACGTAGGCCGGTGCGGCTGCCATGGCAGGCGGGGCTGGAATGGGTGGCGGGACGGCGGACACAGGAAACGGGGCGCGGCAGCAACTGTATGAATATACAGTATCACGCAAGAGCCTTATCGCATGACTGCAACTCCGGCATAAGGAAAGAGCAAAACGTTATTTCCATGTGCCCCACCCGCCGCTCTATATTGTCCGGCTTACAAGACAACAACCGCCTGCCGACGCGCCGGCGGACCACGACCGGAGCACAACCTTGACCCGCGGCATCACCCTTGGCGACACCCTCTCCTGGCCCGCGCGCTACCTGCCGCGCAAGACCGCGCTGGTCAGCGGCATCGGTGCCGGGCGACGCGCGTGGACGTATGCGGAGCTCGATGCCGAGGTCAACCGCCACGCGCACGCACTGCAGTCGCTGGGGATCGGCAAGGGCGACGTGGTCGCGGCCTTCCTCTACAACACTCCGGCCTTCGTCTTCACGCTGCTGGCCACGGCGCGCATCGGCGCGGTCTACAACCCGGTCAACTACCGCCTGGCTGCGCAGGAACTGGCCTACATCCTGAACGATGGCGGCGCCAAGGCAGTGCTGTTCGAGCAGGAAGGCGCGGGCGTGGTGGAAAAGGCCGCCGAACTGGCGCCCGGCACCGCGCTGCGCATCTACGCAGACCCCGATGCCGCCCCCGCTTTCGCCACGCATCGGCTCGATACGCTGGCCGCGGCCCAGCCCGCCACGCCGCCCGCGGTGACGGTCCATGAGGACGATCCCTGCATCCTGATGTACACCAGCGGCACCACCGGCCGCCCCAAGGGCGTGGTGCACACCCATCGCAGCAAGCTGCAGCACAACGCGATGATGCACCAGGCCATGACGCTGTCGCGCGAGGACGTGGGCCTGTCGGTGGCGCCGCTGAACCATACCGCCGAGCTGCACACCAGCTTCCTGCCGCGGCTGCAGCTTGGCGCCACGCAGGTGCTGCAGCGCCGCTTCGACGCGGGCGAGGCCTGGCAACTGGTGGAAAGCGAGCGCGTCACGCACTTCTTTGCCGCGCCGACCATGGTGGGCATGCTGCTGAACCATCCGGATGCCGACGCACGCGACGTGTCTTCACTGCGGCTGGTGGAATACGGCGGCGCGTCGATGGCGCCGCACCTGATCCGCGAATGGGACCGCAAGGTCGGCGCCGGGCTGGTGCAGGTGTACGGCACCACGGAAATGGGCCCGTGCATGTCGGTGCTTTACCCGCATGAGCAGCTGAGCCACGCCGGCTCGGCAGGCCTGCCCGCGCTCGGCCATGAGCTGGTGGTGGCCAGGCTGCGCGACGACGGCGAGCCGACCGACCCCATGCAGCCGTGCGTGCCCGGTGAAGTCGGCGAAGTGCTGGTGCGTGGCCCCTGCATGATGCAGGGCTACCTGAACCGCCCGGATGCCAATGCGCGCGCGCTCGCGCACGGCTGGTACCACACCGGCGACCTCGGCAGCCTGGATGCGGACGGCTACCTGTGGATCCGCGATCGCATCGACTACATGATCAATTCCGGCGCGGAGAACGTCTATCCGCGCGAGGTGGAAGACGCGCTGATCGAGCACCCGGCCGTGCTGGAGGTAGCCGTGCTGGGCGAACCCGATCCGACCTGGGGCCAGGTCGTCGGCGCCTATGTGGTGACGCGCGGCGACGGACCGGTCAGCGCGGCGCAGCTCGACGCCTTCCTGTTGCAGGGTGACCGGCTGGCAGCCTACAAGCGCCCGCGCCGCTATCACTTCGTGGACGCTTTGCCCAAGACCACCAGCGGCAAGATCCAGAAGCACATGCTGCGCGCGGGCGCCACGGCCTGAGCCTCAGACCAGGCGCGCGTCGTACTGCCAGCGGCGGACCTTGACGTAGGCCAGCCGCGCGGCGTCGGGGTGCGCCGGGTTGACCAGCACGTTGTGCTCTTCAGGGATGACGATGGAAGGCACCAGCAGCAAGGCGCTGGTGCCCCCGGCGGTCCAGGCTTCGCCGGTGTCGAGGCTGGTCTTTCCGGCGGGAATGGCATCCCAGCCTACGGGGGCGGTGTCGACGCTCAGTTTCTGCGCAGCCGCCCATAGCTCGTCGGGGATGTCGATCCGGACCAGGTAGCGGTTCAGCGGCAGCCCGCCTGAACCCAGGTGGACCAGCGTTTCCAGGCAAGCCAGCGCGATGCTGGACGCCGCATAAATCAAGGGCGTGCCCTGCCGGTTCCAGCGCCCGCCGGTGGCCTTGGCGCCGGCGCCGCTGGCGTCGTCCGCGGTGTAGTCTGGGGTGTCGGTCGCGATCCGCCAGGCTGGCCTCACGCGTACGCCCCGCTCTGCATCCTGGCCACCAGGTCGGAAACGATACGCTGGCCGGCGAGCGTATCCATCAGCTCAGCGGGGCGGCGCCCGCCCAGCGCCGGCGAAGGCTGCTCCAGCCACTGCGCCACCCACTGCGCCGCGCTGAAACCGCGCGGATCGCCCGAGCTTTCCACCAGCGCCTGGACCTGCCCGACCAGCCGCGCCATGCCCAGCACACGCTCGCTCTGCTCGCTCGACAGGTTCTGGTGCGCCCGTGCCTTGCGGTCCACGGTGGCGCGCGGCAAGTCCAGTGTCTTGATCAGCTGCTCCTTGGTGGTGCCCATGGATTCGGCCAGGCGGGTCAGGTCTGAAGCCGGCACGCCTTCACGAATCGCGCGGATTACCGACATGGCGCCTTGCGTCGACAGGCTCGCCTCATAGACGGCGACGTAGTTGTTGACGCTCAGCTCGGGCGGAGCCGGGCGTTCATGAGCCAGCGGATAGCGGCCTTTGGGAGTGAGCGTGAGCGGCATGGCAGACCTCATCAAATGAGCATTTAGTATAGCTCATTTGACAAAATCCACCTGGGCACCCGCCATGTATCCCTGAGTTGCCGCTGCGGCAGGTGCACTATACGCCTCGCGTACGCCGCCGATTGCCCTTGCCGGCGGCCAGCGCAGCGCGGGCCGGCCGTGTGCGGCGGACTGCCGGGCTGCCGGGGCCGGCGGTGGCCGTGGTTGCGGCATCCGCCTGGTTGCGATACTCGGCCAGCAGGCTTTCCCGCTGCCGCACACGTTCTTCCAGCACGGCGAGCGCCTGGCCAAGGCGGGTCATCTCGCTGCCCTGGCGCGACGCGGCCTCGGCAGCACGCGTCAGCCGCTCAACGGCCGCCTTGCGCTCGGCTTCCAGCAGCTTCTGGCCCTCCCTGGCCGCCACGCGCGCGGCGTCCAGCTCCAGCGCCATGCGGCGCTCATTGGCGGCGGCGCGCTGGGTCACGGTTTCCCGCTCCTGGTCCCACGCCGCCCGCTGCGCGGCGAAATCCTGCTGCATGGCGTTGTGTGCCAACAGCGCCGCGGCCGACTCTGCGCGCATTGTCTCCGCCTGTTGCTGCAGGGCGGTGGCTGCGGCTTCAGCGCGCACGGCACGCTCCGTAGCGTCGTCGCGGGCCCGTGTCAGTTCCGCCATGGCCGTCTCGGCCCCTTCCAGGCGAGCCTGCATGACCTGGCGTTCCTGCGCCAGCGCTTGGCGCTCCTGCTCCAGTGCCGCCCGGGCCTCGGCCAGTGCCGCCTCACGCTGCACCAGCGCGGCCTCGGCCGAAGCCTTGGCTACCTGCAGCGCAGCATCCCACAGATAGCGCGCTGCCTCCGTGACTGGCTCCGGGCATCCGGGTGCGGGCGCAAAGCCCTGTGGATCCTGGATACGTCCACCCAATGCCGCAAACCAGGCATCCAGGTGCGGGCTGACCGTATTGGGCGAGCCCCGCCCCAAGTGCAGGCGGATGCGTTCGATGGTGGGCCGCTGGCCGGCCTTGAGCAGGCTGTCGGCGGCGTGCCAGACGTCGTCCCGGGTAATGCCACGGCTGCGGAGGGTTTCCATGATGGGATCCGGCAAAAAGTCTGTGAGAGGACAAATAAGGTTCGATAATGGAGACTTATCGGCTTTTATCTGTCCTATTCATATGATATATTACAGCATACATCATATTTAATATGATAAAAATCCGAGAAGCCCACGAAGCCTACTTTCCACCGATTGCATCCGATGTCGAACTACCGGCGCCGCTTCGCCCGTCCGAACTGGATCCCCTTGCCGAGCAAGCGGCCAATGCCTTGCGCCGCGAAGGCGAATCCCAAAACACGGTGGCAAGCTACCGGTCCGCACTGCGCTACTGGTCTGCCTGGTATGCCCTGCGCTACCGGCAACCTGTGCAGCTCCCGCTCGCGCCTGCCGTCGTCATCCAGTTCATCGTCGACCACGCCACGCGACAGACGCCGCAAGGTCCTGTCTGCGAGATGCCCGCGGCCATCGACCAGGCGCTGGTCGCTGACGGATACAAGGCACGACCCGGCCCGCCCGCGCTGTCCACGCTGACGCACCGGCTGGCGGTACTGGCCAAGGCCCATCGCCTGCAGGCCTTGCCCAACCCTTGCGCCGAAGCTGCGGTGCGCGAACTGATGGCCGGCATCCGGCGCGCCTATGCGCGCCGCGGACAGCGCCAGGCGCGCAAGGCGGCGCTGACCCGCGATCCGCTGCTGCGCCTGCTCGATACCTGTGATGACTCGCTGCGCGGCCTGCGCGACCGCGCGCTGCTGCTGTTTGCATGGGCCAGTGGCGGGCGCCGCCGCTCTGAAGTCGCGCGCGCGACCCTCGGCCACCTCACCCGGCTTGGCCCCGGTGATTTCGTCTATGCACTGGGCTGGTCCAAGACCAACCAGTCAGGCAACGAGCGCGCCGATACCGCCAAGCCCGTCACCGGTGCCGCCGGCCAGGCGCTGGAGGCATGGCTTGCTGCCGCCGGCATCAACAGCGGGCCGCTGTTTCGCCGCATCCGCCGCGGCGGGCATGTGGGAGAAGGTTTGTCCGATGCGGCGGTCAGCCGCATCGTCAAGACGCGCTGCGCATTGGCGGGACTGGAGGGCGACTACTCAGCGCATTCACTGCGCTCGGGCTTCGTTACCGAGGCTGCTGCGCAACAGGTGCCGCTGGCCGAGACCATGGCCATGACCGGCCACGCAAGCGTGTCGACGGTTGTACGTTACTTCCGCGCCGCGGACGCGCGGCGCTCGCGTGCTGCCGACCTGCTGGCGCAAGCGTCGCAATCCGCCGAAGGCGACTGAGGGCGGCTTGCAACTGGCGCCAATCATGCCGCGCAGCCGGCGCAAATACGGGTATTTCGCTAGCTGGCAGCGCTGGCTCGGGCTGCGGGGCGTGCCTATACTGGCAGCGCGCCGCACAGTGCCAGGCATGGCCGGCCGCGCCCGGAGAATCCAGCAGGCAATCGCCACTGGCACGATGTGCAGCGGCGACCCATGGGATGCAATTGCGCACCGCCTGCCTGGACCGGAACAAGTAGAAACGCGGAGATGGGGATGCCCAACGAACAATTCCTCGCCACCCAGGAAACCCGGCGCTCGGGGCTGAAAGCCCTGCGGGCTGCCTTGCTGCAGGTTCACAAGGAAGTCATCGGCTATGACAGAACCCAGTATGAGCGCCTGAACGGCCCGATTCCTGCAGGCCTGTTTGTGCAACTGGTGACTGAAGACAACTACTTCCGCTGGCTTGACCCGCTGTCGCGCCTGATCATCGAGATCGACGAAGAGCTGGAGGCCAAGGAACACCACGACGAAACCTGCCGTGCAGTCGGACGCGCAGCGGAAAGACTGTTCAGCGACGGTTCTGACCCGGCCTTTCGCAAGCGTTACCAGGAAGCCCTGCAGGACGAGTCCGGCGTCATCGTGGCGCACGGACGGCTGATGTCGGTGATCGGGCAGCTGCGCCAGTTGCCATAGCACGCCGGATCGCGCGGGGCGCGTTGCGCGCGCCGCGGCATAGCCTGTCCGCCTACTTCGCCGGTTTCGGTTCCGGCGTGGGTTTGCGCGGCGCATGGGTATCGACTGCCACCGGGTCGCTCGCCGGGAATGTCTCTTTCAGCCCCTCGTCCAGTTCGCGCTCGATCAGTTCATCCTTGCGCTGTTGTTCACGGGAGGCTGGCGTCTGGTGCTTCTGCGTTGCGGGCTTGGTCATGGCGATGGGGCTCCGTTGGCATCCATGAGCCGATGGTAATCCCGTGCAGGCCGCATTGCCATCACGGCGACGCAGGCTCATCGCCCCCTGCCGCCGCGCCCGCCCCCATGC
>NZ_JBYTAH010000106.1:0-18062 GCF_058787975.1 Cupriavidus sp. FW305-26 | reverse complement strand
GCTGCCGGCGGCGCTGTCCGGCGCGGCCGGCAGCAACCGCGCCCCGGATCGGGCCACCCGCATCGCCGCGGCCGACGACCTCGCCGCCGTCACCGCCTGGCTCGCGCGCTATGCCGACAGCGCGGCGACGCTGACCGCCTACCGGCGCGAGGTCGAGCGCCTGATCCTGTGGTCGGTGCTGCAGCTGGGTAAGCCGCTGTCGTCGCTCACGCACGAGGACCTGCTCGCGTATGAACGCTTCCTCGCCGACCCGCAACCGGCCGCGCGCTGGGTGCTGGCCGGCAGCAAGAAACTCGCGCGCAGCCACCCCGACTGGCGCCCGTTTGCCGGGCCGCTGGCGCCCCGCAGCGTGCGCCAGGCGCTGGTGATCCTGAACGCGCTGTTCGCCTGGCTGACCGAGGCCGGCTACCTGGCCGGCAACCCGCTCGCCCTCGCCCGCCGCCGGCGCGCGCCCGCCAGGGCGCGCATCACGCGCTATCTCAGTCACGACCTGTGGGAGACGGTCAAGGACACGGTGGCGGCAATGCCGACCGACACCGCGCGCGAGCGCCTGCATGCGGCGCGTTGCCGCTGGGTGCTGACCGTGCTCTACCTGGGCGGCCTGCGCGCGTCCGAGTTGACCGCCACGACCATGGGCGCCGTCTTCTGCCGGCGCGATGCCCAGGGCATCGAGCGCTGGTGGCTGGAGGTCACCGGCAAGGGCAACAAGACCCGGCTGGTGCCGGCCACCGACGAGTTGATCGCCGAACTGGCGCGCTACCGCCGCACCAACGACCTGCACCCGACGCCGCAGCCTGGCGAGGCCCTGCCGCTGGTGCTGCCGGTGATCGGACGCGAGCAACGCGCGGGGCGCGGGGATCGTGACCCGGGCCTGTCACGCGGCGCGCTGCACCTGATCCTGAAGGAAGTGTTCGGCCTGGCGGCCGCGCGCCTGCGCGCGCGCGGGCCAGAATGGGAGGCGCAGGCCACGGTGCTGGCCAGTGCCTCGGCGCACTGGCTGCGCCACACTGCCGGCTCGCACATGACCGACCAGCAGGTCGACCTGCGCTACGTGCGGGACAACTTTGGTCACAGCTCGCTCTCGACGACGAGCGGGTACCTGCACAGCGAGGAGGATGCGCGACACCAAGCCACGCAGGAGCGCCATCGAATCGGTTGGCGCGCCCCGAAGAAGGAAGAACGGTGATTCAACGTAGATCTCGCTCGCGCTGTTCCGGGCAGCGCCGGCTATGGCAGCATCCACGGCGACATCGTCGCCCCGCTGGACGCCACCGGGCGTGCTGTGATACCTGTAAAGGGATAAGCCACGGTTTCGCTAACCCGGCTCGCTGGCGGCCGCTCCGCCGGCCCGCTATTTGCCCGGCAGTGTGCACCATGCGTTACCTGAGCGACGGCCGGTGGACGGTCGTCAGGGAAACGGTCGGGGCGTTGCCGGCAGCGTGCGCCTGCATGCAGCGCCCCTGCCGCTGGCGCTCTTGGTGCTCCGTCTTGGGGGACGCCGGAAGTCACCACCACGGCCATGGCGCAACATTTAGGACCGATCAACCATGCGCACGGCTGATTCCTCGAAACTGACTACAGTTGTGCCACATTGATAAAATGGATGCACTATGCCAACCATATAGTGTTAACGATGAAGCGCTGCGCTGTAGGCTTCTGTCCGGAAATTCCAGCGATTGGTCGTGGCGACGACGCGCCCATGGCCACGTTTCCACTGCCAATGGCAACGCTGGACAAGCCGATTCGCGAGTCGGAACAAGGCATCGCCTCCACTCACCACAGCCAGAAGCCCAATCTGCAAGGACTCAAGATCCGGCAACAGACTAAGGAACGGGCGGTCAAGGATCCACAGATTGAAGGCGATGCGTTGTACTGGCCGATCTACAACCTAGATCGGAAGAACCTCAACGCCAGAACTGGCCAAGAGCACGCCGCCCCTAAGAACCTCATAACTCTGATGCGCGGCCATGAATCCAAGACGATGCGTCGGGCGAGTGCGGGCGAAGCGCCGCTGATCGAGGTGCAGGCATGACCAACCTCACACAAGGCCCTACTGAATATAGTGGCATGCGTGGCGATATCGTCGCGCTGCTGGAAGCCGCACGCCGCGCCGCGGCACGTAGCGTCAATGCACTGATGACGGCTAGCTACTGGGAAATCGGTCGCCGCATTGTTGAGTTTGAGCAAGGCGGACAGGATCGGGCTGCTTATGGCGAGGCACTGATCGAGCGCTTGTCGGCTGACCTGACCGATCGGTTTGGGCGAGGGTTCAGCCGGCAAAATCTGTGGCAAATGCGCGCTTTCCATCTAGCCTGGCCCGCCGTGCACATTCGCCGGAGACTGTCTGGGGAATCGACAAAACCCGGAATGCTCCAGACACCGTCTGGAGAATCCGCTGCCGAGCTCATTCGGCAATCACCGTCGGCACTTACTACAGACTTGCCAGTGCTGGCCCAAGCCTTCCCCTTACCCTGGTCGGCTTACGTCCGCCTGCTGTCCGTCAAGAACCCACAAGCCCGCGCCTTCTATGAAGCCGAGGCCCTGCGCGGCGGCTGGTCGGTCCGGCAACTTGACCGGCAGATCGGTAGCCAGTTCTACGAGCGAACTGCACTGTCGCGCAACAAGTCGGCGATGCTGCAGAAAGGCGCGACCGCCGAGCCCGGCGACCTGCTCACACCTGAGCAAGCAATCAAGGACCCCTTTGTCCTGGAGTTCCTCAACCTCAAGGACGAATATTCCGAATCCGACCTCGAGGACGCGCTGATCCGGCATTTGGCCGATTTCTTGTTAGAACTGGGCGACGATTTCGCCTTCGTCGGTCGTCAGAGGCGGCTACGCATCGATGACAGCTGGTTCCGTGTGGATCTGCTGTTTTTCCACCGTCGTCTGCACTGCCTGCTGATCATCGACATCAAGGTCGGCAAGTTTAGCTACGCCGATGCCGGGCAGATGCACCTGTATCTAAACTATGCCCGCGACCATTGGATGAAACCTGGTGAAAATCCGCCGGTGGGCCTGATCCTGTGCGCCGAAAAAGGCGCGGCCGAAGCTCACTACGCGCTGGAGGGCTTACCCAATAAGGTGCTGGCCGCCGAATACCAGACCCTGCTGCCCGATGAAAAACTGTTGGCAGAGGAGCTCGCTAAGACGCGGCGGGAGTTGGACGCGCGACGTGTGTGGCGGTCTGACGATGCGGCTGGCAACGAATAAGCGCAGGCGTGGCTGAAAGTCGCCTTGGGGATGATGTTGCCGACCCGAACCGTCCCCCTCGACTTGCTTTGAAACCAGCTCGGCCGGCCACCTTGGCATATAGCGACCACCCACCCGCAAAGCTCAGGCCCAGGTCGCAAGGCTACAGGCACCGCGCTCAATCACAGTCCATACGCCGTCAACGTCATAGCCCCCTTCTGGGCGGATCACCATGTGCTGAAGGGGCCTATGCCGGAGGCATGCTGTAGTTTCACGAAAGTGAAATATTGAGCCGGACGGCACGATCTCCTGCGCCTGCCGGCCGGATCAAATCTGATGGATCCAGGGCCTCGCGCCCGCTCCGGCCGGGCTCCTTCCCGCTAAGCAGGGTTCCGCGCCTTGCGAAGGATCCTGTCGTCGGGCCGTCGCAGTGAAGACGGCGAACTGCCAGGGGACGCGCTTGCAGCCCTCTCAGTGTTTCCCCGAGATTGTGCGGACATTCACTTCGCTGAATAATCGCGCCCTCAGCCACCATCACGCACGATGCAGAAAGGGGTTGCCGTCTAGCGAATGAAAGGAATTCACATGTTTTGCTTCGAGTATGGAAACAGTAATGTGTATGCGCAGCTTGGCTTCGCAGACGCCGAAGAAATCCCGCTGAAAGCGAACATCGTGAAAGACATCACCCACAGCATCCGAGCCAGCGGGCTGAAGGTGTCGGAAGCCGCCACCCTGCTGGACACCTCGCAATCGGATCTGCTCCTGGCGCTGTGCGGGAAGTTTCAATCCTTCCGCGCAGCTGAACTGCGCAACTGGCGGGATCGGCTAAGCCTTCCCTTGCGGTGATCTCTGCCGCCGATCGGGCGGTACATTGGCCCCCCGATTAAGGCGCTTTCTACTGACGCTGTGAGAGCGTACCTTTGCGATCACCGGATATCCCGTGCAGATTGGTCGGGGCAAACCCGAGCTCATGTTGGCATCCATTTGACGATGGCTAGCGCGGTCGGTTTCTGTTCAGGTGCGAGTTGCCGTCATCTGCCCCGGGCTCTCATGCCAGCTAGGATTGATGGTTGTGAGCAAAGCTTGGGTGGTTAATTGCATTTTAACTTTAGGCGGCTCGCTCCCCGGCGTTTTTCGTTATGGGCTATTTCTGCCCCCCCGAAAACTGAAAATCTCCATCAAATCCTTGCTGGACAAGGCTTTCCGGGGTGCGTAGTGCCTAAAAATTGGTCCATCTGGCTTGGCGGGCCCGCGTTGTCAGGATGCCGAGGGACCCCGAGAGCACTGGGAGGGTCAGGATCGACCGCTTTGTGGGGTGGCTTGCTGGATCCGGGCCCAGTAGGCCGGATCTTCATAGTAGGCGGCCAGGATATCCATGTCGACGGCCCCGGTCTGACCGAAATTGAAAGCGCCGAACAGATTCACATGTTGCCAGGCGACCGGCGACATACCTGCGATCAGGTCCATTGCGGTTTAGTCTGCGGCGGCGCGTTTCTGCTCGTACACGCGAGACAGAAGCGCGGTGTTGTAGTGGATGATCGCGTTCGCGATCAGACGCGAGCATTCGTTCCACAATTGCTGCTCGCCCTCAGTATGCACGCGGAGTTTGCCACCGTTGACGAAGGAGATTGCGCGGCGCAGCCGATGGTAGGCCTCGCCCCGGTTGAGAGCCTTCTGCACGGCCTGACGTTATTGCGAAAAGCCAAAATACCTGGCCGCCCCTTCGCCTGGTTCCGGCTGCTCGATCAGCTCGCATAGATGGTCATCGCCCGCTCGGACGGCGTCGCGACCGTCTCCGGGTTGGCGAGCGGACCGGCTCTGGTGCAATTACGGGCGCGAGCGAAAAATGGGATTCGCCGTTACATCAACGCGCTGAAAGGAAACCGCGCCAGGGCTGCGATCTGGCTCCCGCTTTCGCGCGGTCTCGTGATAGCGGGCGGCATCGGCAACACCCCGTTGTTGTCGATGGCGAGAACGTATGTGCATCTCGCATCTCTGCCACGATTTCCTTACAAATTGCACATATCCCAGTGGCATGCGCTTGCTAACTTTCGCGCTCTCGCGGCCTCGCGCCGCCCGCATCGAAGGAGTCACAGCATGAGAATCGCCCGTGTCATCACCCTGCTTTCGCTTATTTTCAGCTTGAGTGGCTGCATTGTCCTGCCCGGCGGATCAGACGGCCGCAACCCTGACGGCGGCCTTGGCGGCCCGGGTGGCTGGAATATGCCTGGGCGCGAATGAATCTGGTGGCGACGATGAAATGGTCGACCATCGGCCTGGTGTTGCTGACCTGGTTCGGCGGCTGCCTTGCCGCAGGCTTTCTCGCTATGAACTGTGCAACGCTGATAGCGGAGTAGCGCGCCTGTATAGGCCTGTGCCGCCCCTTGTCGGTATCCCCTCGTACCGACCGGCCGTCGCTGCGTCTAAGCTGTCGCTGTGCGTAATGCAGAGCAAAAGCACGTACCCGGCCGCCCCTCGCCCCTCCGCCTATGCGCTGACCACGCGCGTTTCTCCGTATTGTGGGAGCCGCGCGTCCGCAGTGAGCAGCACCATGGCTTCGCTGAGCGCCTGAGACACGAGCATCCTGTCGAACGGGTCCTTGTGGTCGGCGAACGTTGGAAGGGTTTCCACCATCACGGCATGCCTGGCCTCGACCGGCAGCAGCTGGTAGCCTGAGAGCCGGAAAACTGCCTCGGCCTGCGCGGCCGACATCGCAACCGGCAGCTTCCCCAACGAGCTCTTGATCGCGATCTCCCAGACGGAGGCGGCGCTCACCCAGATCTCATTCATCGGATGGACAATCAACTCGCGCGCCTTCTGCGAGAGCCGCTCGTCGTCGAACGTCGCCCACAGGGCAATGTGCGTGTCCAGCAGCAGCCTCATTCGCCCGAGCCCTCCCCCGTGCCGAACAACAACGCAATCTCGTCGTCGGCGGCGTTGAACTCATCAAGACTGAAAGACCTCCAGTTGGCCAATGCCGCCTTGCCCGCGCCAATGCGCTTAGAGACGTCCTTCGACGCTGGCAGGATCGGGACAAGTTTGGCGGCGGGCTTCCCATTGCGGGCGATCACGACCTCTTGCTCCTCTCCGTTCTCGATTGCCTCGACCAGCTTTGACAGGCTCGACTTCGCGTCGTGCATATTGACCGTGAGCATGGCTCCCCCTACCTAGCTAAAGTCCTAGCTAAGTCTACCAGATTTCAAATTTCTTGCGCGTGGCGTGAGAGTTCGCGCCGATTCGAGGTCAACCACCCGCTTTGGTGTGTACGTTGCCCAAGTGCGGACTGAGGCTCAATCGCATGACGCGCGCTCGCCCGCCCTCAGTCCGTCCTATCGCAGGAATTCAAGATCACAGCGGGACCTTTGTCTTCCAACTCTATTTATGCAAGGCCCTTCAAGCGCGCTGATAATCACATGGCCGGCCGGGCCTCGCCCTGAGAAGCGGTGAGGTTAGAGTCAAAGTGGGATGTGCACTTGAGCTGACGGAGTCCGACATGAAGTACTGCGGAATCACAGGTGGTGCCGGCAGTGGTATTGACCGCGGACACGGCATTCATCGCCGCGGCAACGGTTGCGGCGCCGAATGTCCTGCGGGCGAGCAACCCCGTACCATCGAAGTCCCTCGACCAGGTGGTCGTCACGCTCGGCGGCGTGCGTATCGAGCTGACCGGGAGCGCATGCCGATTTTTTAGCCGCCTATCTCAAGCGATTCCACCGGAACGCGCCTTCGCGCAGGGTGGTTTCTCACAATTCTTGGATGGCCGCTCCTGGAAGTCTCGGTGGGCGAAGTTAGCGCATTGCAGCCGTACGCCAGCACGTGGCAGCCAGGTGTAGCCGGAGCGCTGCCCATCTATTCCATCATTGTGTTAGCGAGCAACACCAGGTCAGCGATTGCCTTGCCACCCGCTGAAATATGGGTGCGCATGGCCTCAGCAGCGGCGTCCGAATTCCCGGCCAGCACGGCCTCGACCACCCTTGCATGCTCCCGATGTGAACTCGGTACGCGCGCATCGTTGATCAGGCCCTTCTGTTGCCAATAGATGGCCAGCCGCCGGCGCAACTGAACGATCTGCTCGGACAGGAACGGGTTCGCCGCGGCTTGGTAGAGCACATCGTGGAATTTGCGATTCGCCTCGATATAGCCCGCAGTATCACTATGCTCCGCGAGCAGGCCCGCCGCGTCGTGCGCTTGCGCCAGGACCTTCTTTCCTGCTGGCGAGATCCGTTGCGTCGCTAACCGCGCAACCACCCCCTCCATCTCCGCCAGGGTTTCGAACATCGCGACAAGTTCGGCAGCGGTCGGCTTGTGAACGAACATCCCGGCGCGCGGAACGATCGTTACCAGCCCTTGGGCGGCAAGCATCAACAGCGCCTCGCGCACTGGCGTGCGCGAGCTCTCAAAATCGTCAGCCAACGTTTTCTCGTCGATTTGGGCGCCGGGGCGCAGGGCGCCGGACTGGATGGCCGCGACGACGCTTTCACGGATTCGGTCTTGTAATGATTGCACGGGTATACCCTTGTTTGCGTCAACTAAATAATATCTGTAGTCTTTATGAATATATCACAGTGAGTTGGAGATATTTCAGCATGGATGATAACTCGCCACGGCTCACCCTGGACGGCGCCGTCGCCACGATCGCGCTGCGCCGCCCGGAAGTCGCGAATCGTCTCAGCCCCAGCGATCTGCGCCTGCTGCGCGACCACGTCGACGCGGTCAACGAGATGGACCGGATCCTGGTGCTCCGCTTTGTCAGCACCGGCAAGTACTTCTGCAGCGGATACGACATCGGCTCGCTCGCGGGCAAGGCGGACGAAGGGGCATTGAATTTCGGCGAGGTGATGGACGCCGTAGAGGCCGCCCGCCCGGTCACGATTGCCGCCATCAATGGCGGCGTCTATGGCGGCGCTACCGATCTTTGCCTGGCTTGCGATTTCCGCCTTGGCGTGCCGGATAGCGACATGTTCATGCCGGCGGCCCGGCTCGGCCTGCACTTCTATCGGGGCGGCATGGAACGCTACGTGTCCCGGTTGGGGCTGAACAGCGCAAAGCGCCTGTTCCTGACCGCGGACAAGATCGATGCCGACACGATGCTTCAGATCGGATTCCTGACGGAGATCGTTCCCGCGGAGGTTCTCCAAACCCGCCTGGATCAACTGTCGAAGCAGCTTGCTGGCATGGCGCCAATCGCCCTGCTCGGGATGAAGCAGCACCTCAACGCAATCGCTCGCGGCTCGCTCGATATGGAAGCGCTGCAACGGGACCTGCATCGCTCGGAGACCTCGGCGGACCTCCGGGAAGGCGCGGCGGCGTGGAAAGAAAAGCGCCAGCCGGTGTTCAACGGAAAGTAGCGACACGGCTACGGAGGAGACAAGACCCATGAAGAAGACTGCAATCTGCCTGGCAGGCCTGGCCACATCGGCCTTTGCCCTGTCGGCCCATGCCTCACCCCAGCTGAACTATCCGACCAAGCCCATTCGCCTGGTGATTGGCTTCCCGGCCGGCGGCGGCGCCGACAACACGGCCCGCTTGTACGGTGACGCCCTGAGCCGCGAGCTCGGCCAGCCGGTGATCGTCGACAACAAACCTGGCGCCGGGACCACGATCGCTGCCGAGGCGGTCGCCAAGGCGCCGGCAGATGGGTACACGCTCTATATCGCGACGGCGAGTCTGATGGGCGGCGACAAGGTGCTCTACAAGAACATCAGGTACGACCCGTCCGACTTCGCCCCGATCACCCGCCTGGTCGCAGCGCCGATGATTCTTGCCGTCAACAAGGACACTGGGATCCGGAGCGTGGCCGACCTGGTGGCACAGGCCAAGGCACACCCTGGCGCCCTCAACTATTCCTCGTCCGGCAACGGCGTGATCACCCACTTGGCAGGCGTCTATTTCACTAAGCTTGCCGGTGTTCAGATGACGCATGTCCCCTTCAAGGGCGGCGCACCGTCCGCGCAGGCGGTGGCCGCCGGCGACGTGCAACTCACCTTCGGTACCGCCCCGTCCGTCAAACCGATGATCGACGCCGGCAAAGTCATCGGCGTTGCGGTGACTTCGGCGCAACGGTCGCCAGCCAACCCGCAGTTGCCGACCATCGCCGAAGGCGGTGTGAAGGGCTACGACCTGTCCGCGTGGTATGGCCTGTTCGCGCCGGCAAAGACCCCGCCCGAAATCATCGACAAGCTGTTCGCTGCCACGGCAAAGGTGATGGCCAATCCTGAGCTGAAGAAGAAGTTCCTCGCGCAAGGCGATGAGGTCTCGGTCTCGAGCTCGGTTGCCGAGTTCCGGGAGTACGCAGCGCGCGAAGGGAAAATCGGCGTCGAGCTGGCGATCTCCAGCGGTGCAAAGATTGATTGAACAAAGTTGAGAGGGGAATGATGAAGGAAAGTGGCCAACTTCCACTGGCGGGGATTACCGTCGTAGACCTGACGCGGGTCCTCGCCGGGCCGTACTGCACGATGATGCTCGCGGACCTGGGGGCTCGCGTCATCAAGATCGAGAATCCGGATGGCGGTGATGATTCGCGGCATGTCGGGCCGTTTGTGGACGGCGAATCGGCATACTTCGCCTCGATCAACCGCAACAAGGAGTCGATCGCACTCGACCTGAAGAACCCCGAGGATCGCAAGGTCCTGGAGAAGATGCTCGAGTCGGCTGACGTGCTGGTCGAAAACTTCCGCGCGGGCGTGATGGAGAAGCTCGGCTACACATGGGAAGGTCTTCATGCTAGATACCCGGGTCTCGTGTATGCGTCCATCTCCGGATTCGGCCAGACCGGCCCGTATCGCAACCGTCCCGCCTACGACATGGTCGTCCAGGCGATGGGCGGGCTGATGAGCGTCACTGGGGAAGTCGGCGGCAATCCCGCGCGCGTGGGGGTTTCCATCGGCGACATTGGGGCTGGGCTTTACGCAACGATTGGTATTCAGTCGGCGCTGCTCAAGCGGGTGCATACCGGTCTGGGCGAGCGCGTCGATATCTCCATGCTGGATTGCCAGGTCGCCCTGCTGGAGAATCCGATTGCGCGCTACTCCGCGACAGGAACCGTCCCCAAGCCTCTTGGAACCCGTCACCCGTCCATTACCCCATTCGACATGTTCGCGACCCAGGACGGCTTCATCGTCGTTGCGGTTGGCAATGACACCTTATTTGCGAAGCTCTGTGACGCCCTCGGCCACGCAGAATGGGCGGGCGAAGCGCGGTTTGCCACGGTCCCGGCACGGAACGAGCATCACGTCGAACTCAAGGCCCGCCTCGAGAAGCGCCTCGCTGACGCTACGACTGCGGAGTGGGAGGCCGTGCTCGAATCCGCCGGCGTCCCTCATGGCCCACTGAACAGTGTGCCTCAATTGATGCAGAACCCCCACGTGGAGGCACGCGGGATGCTCATTGATATCGGCATCGGTCAGGGCAAACCGCTCAGGATCGCGGGCAACCCCGTCAAGATCGGCGGCGTCGACACCCTCACCAACGTGCGGAATCCACCGTCGCTGGACCAGGACCGGGATCGCCTGCTCGCGGAATTCAAACTATAGTGGGCGAAAATCTCTCGTAGTTACGAAGGACAGGTTGGGTATTGGCGAGCTCAGCGCGCCGCCCGCCCCTCTTTTTGCGGGACAACAAGCATCCCAAGCCTATCCAGTGGAAGTACAACGATCCGTCGCGTCGAATTCACCAGGTGCCATTTCAAGGAAGCGCGCTGTCAGCTTCGGCGTCTGGAGTGTTCCGACGGGATCGCAACGCTTACACTTTACCGGCCTAGCCCCATTGCAGGCCATCGCAGCAGCAAAGATTTGTCGATGCTCCTCCTGCGAGGCCAGCCGCAGTTCCGGCGCGTGGAAGAGTTCCTCGATCTTCCCAACGGGGACGCCCGCCAGGGCAGTTCGAACGGAGCCGGACCGGGCGCAGCCGCGGTCGCGCAGACGTGAATCCCCGAGCTCGTCGGCGCCGCTACTCCCGCATCCTCTGTGCCATGAACGTCCGCAGCGTCTGCATTGCAGGCGTCTCGGTCCGCCCCTGCAACGTGATCAGCGCAAACTGCGCGCTGGTGTGCAGAGGCGGCGTCAGTACCAGTTCCGCCAGTTCCCCACTCGCAATAGGCTCGCGCGCGGCCGCGATGATGCCCAGGAAGACAGCATCGGTTACCCGGGCCGCTTCCACCAGGCCGGCGATTTCCTCGCAGCGCAACGTGACCATTTCATCCGGATGCGCGCGTGGCCCGAAGTGGGCGACCAGGATGCGCGCCACCTCGTCCGACAGCGGGCTTGAAGCGATCGGATAGGCCAGCAGATCTTCGAAACGAATGCACGGCAGCTTGTGCAACGGATGGCCGCTGCGGCAGATGAAGCCGGCACGCAGGTCCGGTAGCCGCTCCACGTTCAAATCCGAGCCCGGCACCAGCGAGCGCAGGTCGATCACGATGCCGTCCAGGGCGCGGCCGCGCAGTTGTTGCAGCTGCACATTGGTGGCGCCGCGGGAGATGGTGAGTCGGACCTTTGGATGATGCTTGGCCATATGGACCAGGAAGGGCGTCATCAGCATGGCGCCCGGCCCCGAGCCGAGCCCAATGCGCAGCATGCCCGCCTCCCCGGCTTGCAGGTCGCACGCACTCTGTTTCAGCTCGCCGGCCTCGAAAGCGATGCGCCGCGCTCGTTCCAGAGCCAGTTGCCCAAACGGCGTCAGTTCGTTGCGCTTGCCGATGCGGTCCACCAGGGCCATGCCAAGCTCCGATTCCAACGCCTGGATGCTGCGGCTTAACGCCGGCTGCGTCAGGTGCAGTCGCGCCGCGGCCTGGCTGAACGAGCCGGTTTCGGCCAGCGCAATCAGATGCTTGAGCTGAATCAGGTTCATGCGGCTCTCACGTATGCAGTTTTGTAATGATAATGCAAAAAATGATGCATTGGACATCGTGGCACGGCCTTCTTAATATGGCTCGCAGCCAGGCGTACCCACTGGGGCAAGCACAGACCTGGCATCTTTGACAGGAGACAACGATGTACCTCACACGATGCCTGTGCCGCCTGCTAGCCGGCCTGCTCACCGCCTCGCTGGCTGGTGCCGCTTGCGCTGCCGCGAACGGGCCGTATCCGGCCAAGCCGATCGCGCTGATGGTTCCCTACCCCGCCGGCGGCGCTTCTGACGCGATCGCCCGAGTGCTGAGCCAGCCCATCGGCAAGCAGCTCGGCCAGACCGTGCTGGTGGAAAACCTGGGCGGCGTCAGCGGCGCCATCGCCGCGCAGAAGGTGCTGTCCGCCCCGGGCGACGGCTACTACGTGTTCCAGGGTTCGCCCAACGAGGTCATTCTTTCCCCGCTGGCAAACGCCGCGGTCAAGCTGCGGGCCGAAGACTTCCAGCTGGTGCAGCCCATCTCCACCGCGGTGCTGGCGCTGGTCGCACGCAAGGATCTGGAGGCCAATTCCTCAGACGAACTGATCACGCTGGCGCGCAGCCGCAAGGACACGCCCTTGTCCTACGGCAGTGTGGGCGTGGGCTCGCTGTACCACATCCTGGTCGAACACATGCAGCAGCTCACCGGCACCAAAATGACCCACGTGCCATACAAGGGCGCGGCGCCACTGGTCCAGGACATCGGTGGTGGCCAGCTGGACTTCGCCATCGTGCCCTTCAATGCTGCGCTTGGGGCCATGGCGCAGCAGGGGCGGCTAAAGCTGCTGGCCACCGTGGGCGCCAACCGTCCTGCGCTGCTGCCCAATGTGCCGACCATCAGCGAAGGCAAGCTGCTCAAGAACTTCGCCTTCACCATCTGGACTGGCGTCATGGTCAAGAAGGGAACGCCGCCCGACGTGGTCCAGCGCCTGAACCAGGCGCTCGGCCACGTGCTCCAGGATCCCGCCGTGCGCGCGGGCCTGGAAGCGCAGATGCAACTGGTGGCCGCACCGATGTCGCTGCAGGAAGCGGCCCGTTTCTATGAGAGCGAAACCGCACGCTATCGTGGCCTGGCCAAGGCCATCGGGCTTCAGCCTCAGTAACGCGCCGACGCACCTCACGCATCACCGCCCTCACCTGACACAGAAAGGGAACCCCATGCATGCCATCCTGGAATCGCTGCGCGCGGGCGCAGACAAGTTCATCGCGTTGCGGCGCGATATCCATCAGCACCCCGAGCTCGGCTTCCAGGAGCACCGCACCAGCGATGCCGTCGCGAAATGCCTGGTGGAATGGGGCTACGAAGTCGAGCGCGGCCTGGGCGGCACTGGCGTGGTCGGCAGGCTGCGGCGCGGCAACGGCACGCGCCGGCTTGGCCTGCGGGCCGACATGGATGCCCTGCCGATCGACGAGGCGAACGGGCTGCCCCATGCCAGCCGCCACGCAGGCGTGATGCATGCCTGCGGACACGATGGCCATACCGCCATGCTGCTGTGCGCCGCCCAATACCTGGCGCGCGAGGCGGCGTTCTCGGGCACGCTCAACCTGATCTTCCAGCCGGCCGAGGAAGGCCTGGGCGGCGCCCTGCGCATGATCGAGGAAGGACTGTTCGAGAAATACCCCTGCGACGCCGTGTTCGCCATGCACAATATGCCGGGCATGCCGCAGGGCAAGCTGGTGCTGCGCGAGGGGCCAATGATGGCCTCGTCGGACTACGCGACCGTCACCCTCCGGGGCGTGGGCGGCCACGGCGCCCTGCCGCACCGCGCGGCCGATCCGCTGGTAGCAGCGGCCGGCATCGTGCTGGCCCTGCAGACCGTGGTCGCGCGCAACATCGATCCCCTGCAGATGGCGGTGGTAACCGTCGGCGCTATGCACGCCGGCCGTGCCAACAACGTGATTCCGCAGGAGGCCACGCTGGAGCTCAGCGTGCGTGCGCTGGACCGGGAAGTGCGCGCCACGCTGGAGCGGCGCATCAAGGCCCTGGTGCAAGCGCAGGCGGAAAGCTATGGCGTGCGCGCGGAGATCGACTACCGGCAGGGCTACGCGGTGCTCGTCAATACGGCGCAGGAGACCGAATTCGCACGCCGCACGGCGCTCGAACTGCTGGGAGCGGACGGTGTCGTGCTGCAAGGTCCCGCGCTGCCGGGCAGCGAGGACTTCGCCTTCATGTTGGAGCGCTGCCCGGGTAGCTACCTGCTGATCGGCAATGGCGATGGCAACAGCGCAGGCGCGTGCATGGTGCACAACCCCGGCTACGACTTCAACGACGACAACATCGCCATCGGCGCGGCCTACTGGGCCCTGCTCGCGCAGCGTTTCCTGACGGACTGAAGCAGCAACCGGAGCCGACCGGCTGTCTGCACGCTGAAGTCATGCTGATGCCGCGCCCTGTAGAGAAGAAAAGCAGCGCACCTGCGCTTGCAATGCCGGACATACCGAAGGAGCTGGGCCGCAGGCACTGCCGGTGATCGGCACAGTGCTGTAAGCCATTTCGCTGACGCACTTCCATAAGACCACCCGTTCAATCGTCTGCGGCGCTGCTTGGCACGTGGCGGCCGCCGGGCTCCCACGACATGTGCTTAAAGGCCTCCACCAGATAATCCACCAGCCGCCGTACCTTCAGCGGCAGCTGCTTGCGCGTGGGATAGACCGCGTACACACCGATCTCGACGGCGCGAAACTGAGGCATCACCTCCACCAGCGCGCCGCTGCGCAAGTCCTCGTACAGCATGAAGCTGGGCTGCAGCATGATGCCGCCATGCCCGAGGGCAATGCCACGGCAGGTGTCGCCGTTGTTGGTGTGCACGCGCGCACGCGTGCGCACGCTGACCTTGCCGTGCGGGCCGTCGAAATGCCATTCGTCTCGATCGGACCAGTTCGTGTAGGCCAGCACGCGGTGGTGCGCGAGGTCGTGCGGATGCAGCGGCGTGCCGTGCCGCTCCAGATAGCGCGGCGTCGCGCATAGCAGCATGCGCGTGCTGACCAGCTTGCGGCTGATCAGGGCGGAACTGGGCATGTCGCCGATGCGCACGGCGAGGTCGTAGCCTTCATCGACGAGATCGACCACGCGGTCGTTCAGCGTGATGTCGAGGTCTACTTGCGGATGCGCCTCCATGAACGCGGCCCACAGCGGCGCGAGGTGCAGGATACCGAAGGTCAGCGGCACGTTGATGCGCACCAGCCCGCTGGGCTCCAGTGTGCGCGAGCTGACCTCGGACTCGGCGTCGTCCAGCGCCCCCAGCACTTCCTTGGCGCGCTCGTAGAAGATGCGTCCCTCCTCGGTCAGCGACAACCGGCGCGTGGTGCGCTGAAGCAGCCGCACCCCCAGGCGCTGCTCGAGCGCATCCACATGGCGCGAGACCGCCGCCTTGGACATGCGCAGTCCCTCCACAGCGCCGACGAAGCTGCCGGCCTCGACCACGGCGGTGAACACAGTCATTTCCAGGGCTCTATCCATCACGTTTTCATAGATTGTCTCGATTATCGGGACGATAAATCACAGAATAGGCAGTTTATCGGCGAATGAGAAACCAATAGACTGCCTGCGATCTTTCTCGCCGGCTGGGCGCGTTGTCGCGCGCCTCGCGTCGCGACGACCCAGGAGATACCGTCATGTCCGCTACCGCCACCGCCCCCCGCACCACTCTGCCCGTGCTGTTCATCTCGCACGGCGCGCCCACCTTCGCCATCGATCCGGGCGTGGCCGGCCCACAGCTCACTGAACTGGGGCGCGCGCTTCCGCCCGCGAAAGCGGTGCTAGTGGTGTCACCGCACTGGATGACGCCGCGCGAAGTGCACGTGAGCACCAACGCGCAGCCCGATACCATCCACGATTTCGGCGGCTTCCCGCGCGCGCTGTATGCGCTCCAATACCCGGTGGCCGGCCATCCGGCACTGGCCGCGCGCACGGCCGAACTGCTGAAGGCATCCGGCTGCCCCACGCGGCTGGACCCGCAGCGCGGATTGGACCACGGCGCTTGGGTGCCGCTGCGCCACCTGCTACCCGATGCGCACGTGCCGGTGTTTCAGGTGTCGCTGCCGTATCCGCTGGACCCTGCCGACGCACTGGCACTGGGTCGCACGCTCGCGCCGCTGCGTGACGAGGGCGTGCTGATCGTCGCCTCCGGCAGCATGACGCACAACCTCAACGAGTTCCGCAGTCACGGCAGTGGCGAGGCGCCCTATGTGGCCGAGTTCACCCGCTGGGTGCGCGGCGCGGTGCGGGCCGCCACGCAGCACGGCAACGTGCAGCCGCTGATCGCCTACCGCAGCCTCGCGCCGCATGCCGTGCGCGCGCACCCCAGCGACGAGCACTTCCTGCCGCTGCTGGTGGCCGTGGGCGCGGCCAGCACGGGCGAGCCGCTGCAGGTGATCGACGGCGGCATCACCTATGGCGTCCTGTCGATGGAGTCATATGCGATCGGCGCGAGCGCGGCGGCCTGAGCAGCGGCTTCGCCCCCAAGCCTTGAACACAGGAATTGAGATGAACACCACCCCACAAGACATCGGCCCGCTGCAGCCGGATGCTGCCTCCGGCCTGCGCTATCGCTTGCGTAATACGGATGGCGTCCCCGCCGGGCGTCTTCTGCTGCTGCACGGCGTCGGCAGCAACGAGACCGACCTCGCTCCCCTGGCGAGCTACATCGACCCGCGCGTGCAGATAGCGTTGGTACAAGGCCCGCTGGTCTTCGGCCCGCGCCAGCATGGCTTCTTCGAAGTCAGCTTCCAGAACGGCGCACCGGCCATCAACGCAGCACAGGCCGAGCGCAGCCGCCAGCAACTGATCACGCTGGTGCGCAGCTTCCACGCGCAGGATGCCAAGGCTGCAGCGCCGCGCGTGCCCACGGTGATCGCTGGCTTCAGCCAGGGTGGCATCCTCAGCGCCAGCGTGTCGCTGACTGCGCCGCAAGAGGTGGCGGGCTTCGCCGTGCTGAGCGGCCGTATCTTGCCCGAGATCGAACCGCATCTCGCGCCGCGCGAGGCACTGGCCAAGCTGTCGGCGCTGATCTCCCACGGCGAGTTCGATGACAAGCTGCCGGTGGCCTGGGCCGAGCGCGCCAAAGAGTGGCTGACTGCGCTGGGCGTGCCAAACCAGAACCGCCGCTATCCGATCGGCCACACCCTGAACCAGCAGGTCGTCAGCGACTTCGCGCGATGGCTGACCGGCCCGCTCGCGCTGGCCTGATCGACGCAAGCCACCTCCATCACCTCGCGCGCCAGCACGAGCACGGCGCGCGTTATCCTGCGCCCTGCTTTTGAAACCCGTCATGCCTTCGAAGCGGCCATCCTCTGATTCCGCCCCCCTCACCCACAAGCCGCTGACCCTGATCCAGACTTTGAGCCTGGTCGCCGTGCTTGGTCTGCTCGCCTGCGTCGTACTGAAGACGCACGGCTGAGCCGGCACGCGCGTTTTCCGCTTCGCCCCCCGTGTCGGAGACGCCGGCAGACACAAAAATCCACCGTCCCCTGTCGCATGTATAAAAAAGACACCGCCGTAGAGATCCAGTTTTCTCCGCAACGCTTGAACGACGGCGCCGGCGATCCTTATTGGATCGATCTGACCTCCGATGAAGCACAAGCTCTGCTCACGCAACTGCATGCACGCCTGGGCAATAGGGAGCACACGCCGGCGCCGCCGCTGGTGTTTAGTCTGGAGGAGCCGGAAGGCACCGTGACCAAGTCCGTTACTGCGACCGATGCCAAACCCGCTGCAGCGCAGGCCTCCAGCAACGAGTTCAAGCAATGGGTCTGCATCATCTGTGGATGGGTCTATGACGAAGCCGACGGCTGGCCTGAAGACGGCATCGCGCCGGGCACGCGCTGGGAAGATATTCCTGCTGATTGGCGCTGCCCGGAGTGCGATGTGGGGAAGGAGGATTTTGCGATGGTGGCGTTTTGAGGGTTAGAACCCATGCGGTTTTACACATCTTTGACCTTCCCAAGCGACCAGAGCGCCCAGGAAAGGCGTTTACTTTCAACGACTTGAA
>NZ_JBYTAH010000105.1:0-18858 GCF_058787975.1 Cupriavidus sp. FW305-26 | reverse complement strand
TATCCGGCGTCGCCCGTTTGCCCTGAAAAACGGGCCATCACGCGATTACGAGACATAATCCGGTAGGGTATATAGTGCCGCATCCAGTGCGGGCTCGCCTGCCGCAGCTTGTCGGCGGCGGAAGGGTGATCCGCCTGGATCAAGTCCGCCACTTGCCTGAAGAAGCGCCGCAACACGCCCCACAGGCGCGTGCCGGTGATGCCACTGGCCGGATCCTGGCCAAGGCCGCCGATCAGTGGGGTCTGCGGGTCCCATCGCGCTGGCGTGACTGGCAGGCCTCGTTCCGCCAGATAGCTGTCGAGCGCCAGGCGCGCCAACGGTGGCAGTGCCACCTTGCCAGCCTTGGCTCCTTTGCCAACCAGCTTGAGCCAATGGTCGCCATGGGGATCGCTTTCAACGTCGCCGAGCGTCGCACCGACGAGTTCGCTGGCGCGCAGTCCGGTGGCGTAGCCGAAGTCCAGCACAAAGCGCAGGCGCTGGGCCGCCGGGCCGTCCCAGCCATAGGACCATTCGAGGCCGTCAGCAATGGTGCGGATCAGCAGCCATTCGCCTTCCGTGAACGCGTGCGAGCTGTCCAGCGCCGCCGACCGCCCTCCTCCGCGCACCTTGATCCCGGCGAACGGATTGGCCAGCACATAGCGCTGCTGGATCAGCCAGCGGAACATCGCCCCCAGTACAGACAAGGCATGGGCGGTGGAGCGCGCCGAGAGGCTGCCGGTGAACGGACGCCAGTCGGGCGAGATACGTGGTCTCGCTGGCCCTACCCAGCGTTCCCGGGGCGCCGGTCGCCGCACGAAGCTGCGATAGGCCGTCGCATCCTCAGTGGTCAGCGACGACAACGGCCGTTCGCGCTCGACAATCGCCCACAGGATCAGCCGCTCGGCCTCTTTGCGATAGGTGCGCTGCGTCGCTGGCGACTCATGCAAGGCCAGCCACGCCTGGATCGCCGCGTAATCGTTGTCCGCATTGAGGGCGCAGGTCGCGCGCGGTGCGCGGAACTTCCCCTGCGACCCATCCACTTCATGCGGCAGCCGCAGTTGCTCCCATGGCACGACCATGCCCCGCGGCGCCTGCGCGAGCAGCGCCCGGGCGCGTTCGGTCAGTTGGGGGTGCCGGGCAAAGAAGGCTTCGACCTGTCGGGCCCCGGCCGCGCCCAGGCCGGGGATCGCGGCCCACCAGCGGCGCCGGCGCGGCACCCGAACGGTCAGTGCCGCCAGCGTGTCGATGCCCTGCGCGCGCAGCGCGGCGACCGTGCGCGGCGCCAGCCACAAGCCGATGTCGTCGCTGATTGCCGGTGCCGGCGGCGGCAGCGTACGCAGCGTCTCGATGGCATGGTCCGCTGCCCTGCCCTTCTCCGCCCGCTCGGCCGCGGAAATTTCAAACAGCGCAGCCAGGTCCTCGCGCTGGCGGCTGCGGGCGTATGCGGCAAGCTGGCGGCGGATGCGCCCGAGGATGCCGCGCGACGACTGGCCCTGCGCCCGCTCCTCGCCCAGATATCGTGCGACGGCTTCGCGCGTCGTCAGCCCGGCATGCCAGGCGCGCAGCGCGGCGAGTGAGGTGGCATCGGGGAAGCCGGATGGCGGGGTCGGTTCCGGCGGGGTCAGGGTCAAGCGAGTTTTCATATACGCCAGTTTAGCGCATCGATGTATCTATTACGATAAGGATACTTATCGTAATAGCTGGATCGGTAGCTTGTAGCGCAAGGGCTGGCGCCGGATCGCTGCGCCATGCGCGCAACGGTCAGGGCCGTCGATGTTCCGATGGTGTTGCGGCGATCCCGGGGACTTGCCGTTGGTAATCGGAAGGCGCCATCCCCTCCCAGCGCCTGAAGGCACGTCTGAAATTCGCCAGGTCACTGAAGCCGAGCGTGAATGCGATCTCCTGGATAGTCAGCCGATTCGCCTTCAGGTGCACAATTGCCAGCCGGCGGCGGATATCGTCCAGAATTTCACGATAGGAGGCCCCCTCCTCCATCAGCTTGCGATGAAGCGTTCGCGGCGTCATGTTAAGGTGCCGCGCGGTGGCGAGCAGCGTGGGAAATCCACCTTCCTTCTCGAGCATCAGGCGCCTGACCCGGGCCGTCAGAGTCTGCTGGCGATTGAGCTTGCCAAACTGTTCCTTGCACAGCTTTACGGCTTCAAGAAAGACCTGGGGATTGCCGGTCTTGAGCGGCTGATCCAGGTACGCCACCGGAAATTCCAGGCCGGCCCAGGTCTCGTCATAGCGTACCTGGCAGCGAAACAGGCTTGCGGCCAGCAGCGGAATCACGCCTGCCTGGTAGCGCTCGCTACATGCTGACGCAGCTCGGCGAGGACCGCATCGACGGCATCCGCCAGGCGGATTCGCGCGAGCGCGTGTTCGGCGCGGGGCCCGGACTGCTGGTGCAAGGTGATGGCTGGCAGGTCTTGCTGAACGCATACAAGGAATGGGGCGCAAAAAATCGCCCGGAAGGCAGCAAGACGTCCTGCGGGTGCTGGCGCCACTATGAGTTTGCGGCCTGGCAGCCTCGCGCGAAGCGCGAATCATGGCGCGCGGCAAGGATGCACCGGCCCGATTATGCTCAGCCCGCGCGCGGGCCCTCCACGAACGCGGCGAAGCCGGCAACGAACTCCCTGAGCCGCGCACGCATGCCGGCATCGGTGAGTTCGCCCTGCGCGTCGAATACCTGGCCGGCGCGCGCAACCAGCAGCCGGTTGCCGGTATAGTGCCGCGTGCCCAGCGTCTTGAGCACCGGCAGCCAGTCGTTCTGTGCCAGCACCGTGCCGAAGCCCCCGGCCGAGGCGCCGAGCACCGCAACCGGGCGATTGCCGAAGACCACGGGAATATCCCCGGCCGGCCGCGAGAGCCAGTCGATAGCGTTCTTGAAGACCCCGGGGATGCCATTGTTGTATTCAGGCGTGGCCAGAATCAGGCCATCGCTCGCCATGACCTGTTCGCGCAACGCCACCACGGCGGCAGGCAAGCCCTCACGCGCCTCCAGATCCGCATCGTAAAGCGGAATGCCATGCAGGGTGGCGATATCAAGCCGGACCTGCGTGCCCGCCTCAGCCTGCGCCGCCCGCAGCAGTGCGGTGTTGTACGACTGTGCCCGCAGGCTGCCGGAAATTCCCAGGATCTGGATCATTTGTCACACCTCTTTTCATGAAGATGAAGGATACGGTTTTTCTCATTATCCAGCATGATAGAGCCTTGCCGGCGCGGAATGACTCCACCGCGCCTACACACTTGAACTCCCACTCGAATGCTGAAACGAACCGTGATGAAGATACGAGCGGCCCCAGTCTGGCGTTCGCTTGCCGCGGCCTGGCTCGCCGCAGGCGGTCTGCTCGGGACCGCGTCGCACCGCGTGCACGCCGGACAGATATGCGATGCGCCCTATGTCCATGACGGCGGACGGATCCGCTTCGAAGCGGACGGATTGACGCCGATGACAACCATTGCCTTCTTCCGCAACGTCAACGACTTCGAGCGCGACCTTTGCTCGTTCGATCTGGACATCTATTCCAGGTCCGCCCTCCGGCGCTTGATGGGGCCGCCCGTCGAGACCGTGCAGCGTCACCGGCTCGTGATTGACGAACGCTCGGGACAGCCAGTCGTGCGCAGCCTCAATGCACGCGTTCAGGCCCACGGCCAGTACACCGAGCTGGTCGGGGAAATGAGTACCAACTCGAACGGACTGCTGCTGTATCCGCCGGCGCTGACAGAGGGCCAGGTACTCCCGGCGGAAACGTTTGCGTCCCGCTACGACTTTCGTATTGTGGATCGCCGCACCGGCACCACTGTCTCTGATTTCGTTGGTTCCAATGTTCGCCTGACCTTGTCTGAGCGGACGGTGGGTCCGCTGCAGCGCCTGAAGCTTGCCACTGGCACCCTCCTCTGCTGGCCGATCCGATATACCAAGTTCGTGGATCCTGGCCGCTTTCGGCTGGTCGATACCGATATCGAACTGGAGCCGACGGTGCTCGACATGACCGACTGGTATTGTCCCGCCCGGCGATTCGTCATGCGCCAGGAAGTTCGCTACAAAAATCAGCACCAGGTTGTCGATGTGGTGGAAATTGAATAGGGCAGCCGCTGAAGGGTTTCGCCATTGGAACACCTGCATTGCATAGCGCCAATCTGTGGCGGAAAAAAGCGCCCGATCAACGGGCGCAAACGGAGACGACCACGGAGGTAAAGCAGGCCCGGCTCCAGAAAGAATGTCGCAGCAAACGGCAGCGGGGATAGCAAGGCGGGCCGACATGCCGTCCGGCCCGATGGACACGCCGACTGTCTCGCCCCCCGTCACTCAATCGACCTGTGCTCCCGAGTCCTTGACGACCTTCGCCCATTTCACCAGATCGTCCTTGATCAGAGCGCGGAACTGCTCTGGCGTATTGGATGCGGCCTCTGCTCCTTGCGCGGCCAGCTTGTCCTGCACGTCCTTGCTATTCAGGACTTTGGTGGCCTCCGCATGAAGCTGGGCAAGAATTTCCTTTGGCGTACCGGCTGGCGCAAGCAACCCATACCAGGAGACCGCGCTGTACCCGGGAATGGCCTCCCCTATCGCCGGCACCTCGGGAATCAGTCTTGACCGCTTCTCTGTGGCCACGCCAAGTACGCGGAGTTGCCCCGTTTTCACGAACGGCATCACGCCTGGCAAGCTGCCGAACGTTATGGGAACCTGGCCGGCAACCACGTCAGTAGCCGCTGCCGCTGCGCTCTTGTACGGAACGTGAGTAATATCGATGCCAGCCTTTGCCTTCAGCATTTCCCCGAGCAGATGATTCAGCGTGCCATTGCCCGCGGAGGCATAGTCCAGTTTTCCTGGCTTCGACCTGGCCAGGCCAATCAGATCGTGGACAGACCTGGCCTGGATTGCGGGGTTCGTGACCAGCACGTACGGCGCCGTTGCCACCAGCGTAATCGGCTCGAAGTCCTTGACCGGATCAAACGGAATCTTCCGGTATAGCGACGGGTTGATGGTGAACGAACTGCCGACTGTCAGCAGTAGCGTGTAGCCGTCGCGCGGTGCCTTCGCGGCTACCTGGATGCCGATATTGCCACCGGCGCCCGGCCGGTTGTCGACGACAATGGGGTGGCCCAGCACCGCACCGAGTCTTTGCGCCACGATTCTCGCCACGGCATCGTTGGCACCACCAGGCGCTTGTGGAACGATCAGTGTCACCGGCTTCACCGGATACCCACTCGCCCAGCCTGAGCCGCTTATCATTAGCGCGGGAACCAAGCCTCCAGTACGGAGAAGACGCAATGCCTTCCCTTTGATACCTTTCAATTCATGTCTCCTTTGAAGCGGCATGCCACCAGTTGTGAAGCATAAGCAGCAAGCCGTTATTCGATGAGGATGAAAGAGGCGAAGGGTGTCGTAAAGCAATAAATGGCGAGCGTGCCATCGCGTTTGGTGATGGCCGAATGGTGGCTACGGGGCGGATGGTTGGAAGTGAAGGATGCATCTGACCCGGCCGGACTTTCAGGCGCTAACGCCACGCCTGAAGGGAAGCGCCAGCCAGGCCTGGCCTGCAAGGCAAGGTTGCCGTCATTGCCCGCGCTGGCTACGCTGCAAGCGTGGCGCACGCCAGCTTCTGCGTGACGGCCGGCTGGCCGTCCCCGGCCGGCTTGCTCGCCGTTCCTTGCACATATCCTTCCCGGAGATTGCGGCATGGCCATCCAGCTCAACCACACCATCGTCTTTTCTCACGACAAGAAGGTCTCCGCCGACTTCCTCTGCGAGATCCTCGGACGTCCCCCGGCCGAGCCGTTCGGGCCGTTTCTCGGCGTGCGGCTGGACAATGACGTGACCCTGGACTTCATGGACGCGGAGGGCGATGTTGCCCTGCAGCACTATGCCTTCCTGGTCAGCGACGCCGAATTCGATCAGGGCTTTGCCCGCGTCCGCGCGCGCAACCTGACCTACTGGGCGGACCCGTACCGCCGCCGCCCAGGTGAGGTCAACACCGACGATGGCGGCCGTCGGATCTACTTCGAGGATCCGAGCAAGCACTTTCTGGAGATCTTTACGAAGGGCTAGTGTCCTGTCATGAGCCTTTGACGAGACACTGGCGCCCTGCCACGCCAGCTCTATGCTTTGCAGCGTTGACTGCGCTTGGTTGATGCGGTTGCACCCCATAGAATGAAGTTGCGCCTTGGAAAGCGGCTCTGGTTTCTGCCGCATCAAAGGAGGATGTCATGGAACTTCATATGCAATCGCATCGCTACGCGCACCGGTGGCCGGACTGGCGTGCGGCGGCGCTGGCGGGCCTCGTCGCCGGGGTGGTATTCCTGGTGCTCGACTTGCTGGCGGCCATGCTGATGGGGGCCAGCGTCTGGAAGCCGCTGACCATGATCGCGGCCATCATGCTGGGCCCTGATGTGCTGGCGCAAGCTGCCACCTTCCAGATGAGCGTGCTGGTAGCGGCCGTGGTGGTCCACTTCGTGCTCTCTGTCGTGTTCGCGGTAATCCTGGCAGCGATCATGGCGCCGTTCCGTTTCGATTCGAGCGTCGGCATGGCCTCGGTGGTGGGGGCGCTGTTCGGCCTGGTCCTGTACCTGGTCAATTTTCACGGCATGACTGCCGTCTTCCCATGGTTTGCCGAAGCGCGAGGCTGGGTGACCGCCATTGCCCACATCGTGTTCGGCCTGGTCGCGGCTGACTCGTATCTGAAACTGGAGCGGCACGTGGATGCGTCCGCCGGCGGAACTGGCGGTACCTAGGAGAGCAAGCGCAAAACGAGCAGCGGCAAGGCGCGCGATCCATGCAGACCGTCGCCTATCCCTATCAGCCAGTGCCTGAACGGGGCACCCTGAGGTGCTTCCTGCTGGCCTTGTTCATGCACCTGCTGCTGGGTGCCCTGCTCTACTATGGCGTGCGCTGGCGCAGCGCGGCGCCGGAGGGTATCGCGGCCGAACTGTGGGAGGCGATCCCGGAAGCCGCAACGCCAGCGCCTGCAATCACGCCGGCGCCAAGCCCGAAGCCGGTCGAAGAGGAAGACGCCGACATCTCGCTGCAGGAAAAGCAGCGCAAGGCCGAGCAGGCCGCGCGCGACCAGGCACAAGCACGGCAGCGCGAGAACCAGGCCCGTGCCGAAGCGGCCCGCAAGGAGGCGCAGCGCAAGGCGACGGAAGCGCAGCGCCAGGCCGACAATGCCCAGCGCCAGGGCGAACTGGCGCGATTGCGGTCGCAGGCGGGCAATTCGGGAACACGGGTCGGCTCCGGCTCCGGCACCAAGCCTTCGTCCGGTTATGCCGAGCGGGTCCGGCAGCGGGTCAAGCCGAACATCATTTTCAATGAAGACGTCAGCGGCAATCCGGCGGCGGTGGTGGCCGTGGGCATGGCGCCGGATGGCTCGGTGCTGTCGACGCGGCTCGCCAAGTCAAGCGGCAATGCGGCCTGGGACAACGCCGTGCTGCGCGCGGTGCAGCGATCCGACCCGCTGCCGCGCGACGAAAACGGCGTTGCACCGTCCAATATCCTCATTACTTTCTGGCCCAAGGACGAAGGCGGCTAGTAGTGCCGCCTCCTGTGCCCTGTCCAGGCGCTACGCCTCTATGTAGCCCTTGCGCAGTTTCTCCGACACCAGCTTGTCCGCCTCGCGCCGTGCCCGCTCGGCGCTGTCGAAGGTCTTCACGCTGGTCTGCCCTGTGCTGCCGATGCGGCCGTAGGTGACGGAGAGCTCCGCCCCGCGTACGCTGGCACGCCAGAACTTGCGCGATGTGCCCTGTTCGAAGCGCAGGCTCCGAACCAGTTCCGCTTGCGCAGCCGATGCCGTCGCCGCGTCCGTCCGGGCCTCGCCCGTTGACGCCGGATCCTGCGCGGCGGCCGGCTTCGCCAACGGCACCGGCATCTCGACCTCCACGTCCAGCGCGCGATCCTCGCCATCGGCCAGCATGGCCTCGATGCGGGCCAGCACCGCGTCCCGATCGTCGAGCCAGTCCTTGCCGGGGATGTCCAGCACCCGCCAGCCGAAGCCGCGCAGGACGCCGGGGCGGAACACATAGCGCTCGGCGGTGTCCGTCACCGGCTCGGACGGCGCATCGAGCAGGATCGCCAGCGCGTAGCCTTGTCCCGACGGATCGGCGATGGCCAGGTCGCAGCGGAACTGCGAGCGGCCGACGTTGGCGTGCACCTGGTGGCCGCGCGCACGCAGCGCCTCGGCCAGTGCGTCGCGGACGCTGTCCGGCGTGGCCTCGCGCGTGAAGGCGTCGCGCGCGCCGGGGTTCAGCGCGCCGAGCACCGACTGGGCGCGTTCGAACTGCCCGCGCGCGCTGGCCTGCGCGAACTGCAGGAACGCACGCAGCGCGGCCGCGCCATCGTTGTGCACGTTGGTGATCGCCTCGGCCTGGATCGTCGACACCACCGCCATCCGATGGCGCGCGCGGCTGAAGATCACGTTCAGCCGCTTCTCGCCGCCGCGCTGGTTGATCGGGCCGAAGTTCATCAGCATCTTGCCGTCCGGCCCCGGCGCGTAGCAGATGCTCAGGATGATCACGTCGCGCTCGTCGCCTTGCACGTTCTCCAGGTTCTTGACGAACAGTCCGTTGAACTGGTCGTCGTCCTCGCGCACGTACTCGCGCTCGAGGCGCATCGCGAAGTCCGCGTCCTCGGCGGCCAGCGCCTCGAGCGCGGACTCGATGGCGCCCTGCTGCGCCTCTGAAAACGCCACGATGCCCAGGCTCAGCCCGGTCTCGCGCCGCAGCAGCTCGCGCACGGTCCGGGCGATGTAGTTCGCCTCCTGCGCATTGCGGCGGTCCGCGTAGACGCCGTCGGCCAGCCGGTGGAAGCTGACCGGCCGCGCCAGCAGCGCGTCGGCGCCCGCGATGCCGGCATCTTCCTGGTCCGAACGCAGCGCAGGCGCCTCGTCCTCGGCCTGCTCCAGCAAACGGTCGGGAATGGTGACCAGGCGACCGTCGTAGAACGCCGCGTTGGAAAAGCTGATCAGCGACTCGTGACGGCTGCGGTAGTGCCACGCCAGCAGCGTGGCGGGCAGGTTGCGCGCGGCCTGGTTCAGCAGGCTGTCCGAATCGAGATTGATCGCGATGCGCTCGCCCTCCTCTTCCACGACGATCTCGTCGTCGCCCTCGGCACCGCCGGCCGTGAAGAAACTTGTCGGCGGCAGCTGCATCTCGTCGCCGACCACCACCACCTGGCGTGCACGGCTCAGCGCCGGCACGGCTTCCTCGGTGGGAATCTGGCTGGCCTCGTCGAAGATCACCACGTCGAACAGATCAGGCGACAGCGGCAGCGTGTCGGACACCGACAACGGACTCATCAGCCAGATCGGCTTCAGGTCGTTGATGACGAGGCCGGTCTCGTCGTCGCAGAGATCGCGGATCGAACGGTGGCGCATGCTCTTGCCGAACTCGTGCTCCAGTTCGCGGCGACCCGTGGCGTATTGTTTCTTGAACGCCTTGCCGTCGGCGTCCAGCATCGTGGCCGACAGCGAGGACACGCGCACGTGCTCGGCAAACTGCCGGTGCCGCGTGGCGCGAACCACTTGCGCGTTCAGCGCGAGCAGTTCACGCTGCCCTTGCGCCACGGCGCGCGCAGCCTGCGCCAGCGCCGCGCCGCCAAAGCGCGCCAGCACCGGGTTCTCGCGCATGAGACGGCGCAGTGCCTCGTCGGCGACCAGCGCCTCGAGCTGCACCGGTGCGTGATCGAGCCACTGCAGCGTGGCGGCACAGGCGGGGTCGCCCGCATGCACCGCGCGCAACAGCGGCAACAGGTCTGGCAGGTCGTCCAGCGCCTCGCGCAGGTCGCGCAGCAGTTCGGCGATGTCGCCGAGGCGCGCATCGGCGGCCAGCGCCAGCCCGTCGCGTACACGCTGCGCGAGCTTCTCCAGCGACTCGCGCGCACCGGCCTCGGCGCGCGCCGCCGCGACCGGGTCGACAGCCTGGCGCAAGTGCGCGACCAGTTCGCGCGGGCCTGCGCCCGACTGCAGGCGCCGCTCGAGTTCGCCGAGCGCGCGCAGGAAAGCCTGCATCTCGCCGACCCCGTAGCGGCGGCGGCTGTCGGCATCGGTCGCCGCCAGCGCGGCGCTCGCGGCGTGCTCAGCGGCCAGCGCTTCCAGCACCTTGCCGTAGCCCGGATGGACGGCGTGCTTGCCGAAGTCATAGCGGCGCTTCAGTTCGCCGCGCAGCCGCCACCATGCGGGCTGCAGCCAGCGCGCGAACGACGGCTCCAGCCGCCGCGCGAGCGCCAGCGCCGATTCGGTATCGCCGGGGCTCAGCTTGTCCTGCCAGTTAGACGTTGCGGCTTGCGCGTCGGCGAGTGCCTGTGCGCGCGACTCCAGCTCCGCGCGGACCTCGCGCAGCGCGGCTTGCGCCGGCGAGGCCGCATCGAGCAGGTCCAGATGCGCGGCCAGGCCCGTGTCGAGCAGCCACTGACTGTCGGCGGCGATTGCGCGTGCCTGCTCCAGCGCGGTGTCCTGGCCGGTCAGGCTGGCGGTACTGTCGAGCAGCGGGTCGAGCGCATCGAACAGCGCCTCGGCGTCATGGCACAGCTGCTCGGCGCGGCCATAGGCGCGCTCGTCGGCCAGCAGTTGCGGCGACAGGCGCGCGAACGGGTGCGCGGCCAGGCTGTCGACACCGAAGCGCTCGCGCATCGCGCGGTGCACGCGGTGCGCGAGATCGCGCTGACGGTCCCAGGCGGCCAGCGCCGGCAGGCGCTCGCGCAGCGCAGGCCCTGCCTCGGGCACAGCGGGCAACGCGGCCACGCGGCGCAGCAACGCACGCACGCTGTCGCCGAGTGCCTCGGGCGCGCTGGCCATCGCCGACTCGAATGCGTCGATGCGCTGCTGGTATGCGGCCAGCGCCTCGACGACCTGCGTGCGGCGCGCAGCCAGCGCGTCGCCATCGTGCGGCTGCGCGATCCACTGCTCGTAGCAGGCACGCAGGTCGGCAATAAAGGCCTTCTTGTCGGTCTGCGAGTCGTGGATCAGGGAGCACAGCGAGTCCAGCCCGCTTTGCTTGAGCCGGTGGAACACCACGTCGAGCGCGGCGCGCTTCTCGCAGACGAACAGCACGCGTTTGCCGCGGCCCGCGTAGTCGGCGATCAGGTTGGTGATGGTCTGCGACTTGCCAGTGCCCGGCGGGCCCTGGATGATGAAGCTGCGCTGGCTGCGCGCGAGGCCGACCGCGGCGTTCTGCGTCGCATCGGCCGCCACCACGTTCCACTGCTCGGCCGGTGCGAGCGGCGCGGGCACTTGCGTCTCCACGTCGCGCGGATCGATCGAGAACACGCGGTCGAATGCCGGATTGGCGCCGGGCTCGTCCAGCAACTGCGCGTAGTCGCGCACCAGCGACATCTTGCGGTAGTTGAAGTTGGCGAGCGTCACCTGCGTCAGGTCCAGGTCCCAGGCATAACGGTGGCCTTCGGACTCCTCGAGCACGTAGCCCTGGCACTCGTCGCTTTCCGCGGTGGCGGGGCCGCTCATGTGTGGCTGGCGCGGACCGGCGCCCGGTGCGGCGCCCGCCTCGAAGCGCTGCGGCAGCTCGCTCGGCCGCACCCAGTGCTCGAACAGCGCGCGTCCCAGCGGCCGGTAGTCGTCCTGCGCATAGCTGTACGGCGGCAGCCAGCCACCGGTGCGCGCGGCGGCCGGGCCCGGCTTGCGGCGCTGGAACTGCTGCATCCGCTGCAGCGCCTTCTGCCGCACCAGCCGCACCGCGGCCTTGTCGACCAGGCGCAGCTCCACTGACGGTTCCGAGCGGCGGATCTGCGCGAGGATGCCGGCATGGATCTCCTCGAGCGAGGTCTTGCCGAGATCCACCGTCTCATCCAGCCGGATGTCGTACAGCTGGCTCAGGTAGTGGCGCAGCACCGGGTTGAACTCGGCCTCGCCGCCCGCGCACTGGATCACGTACTGGTCGCGCACGCCCTTGCGTTTGACCAGCTCCACCGGCAGCCACAGCAGCGGCGTCACGATGCGCTCGTCCGGCGCCTCCTTCAGGTTGTGCCAGCGCAGGAACGCCACCACCAGGCGCAGGTTGCTGAAGCCGTACTCGGCGCGGTCGCGGCGGGTCTCGGCGATCAGGCGGTCCAGCGACGCCGGCAGGTAGGGCTGGTCGTCGAAGCGCAGCCAGCGCTGCAGCGACACCGGCTTGCCCGCCACCAGGTCGGCTGCGAACGGTCCGCCCCAGGTGCAGATATGCTCGGGCCGCACGCTTTCGATCTGCAGCATCAGCGGCACGCTGGCCACGGTGACGTTGACGCTGACCGCGGTCGGACGGAAATGCAGCAGGCGGTTGCGCCGCGACAGATCGAACAGGCGGTCGCGCAGGTGCGTGAGCACGGCGGCGCGGCGCGGCGTGGCACCGGTCGTGCCGGCCAGCGCACGCTCGACGTCCAGGCCGAGTGGCTGGTCGCGCCACGTGCGCAGCCGGGTCGCCAGCGCGGCGACATCGGTGGCGCGGTCGTGGCGGTTGATCTCGGTCATCTCGACGATCACCGCGGCGACGATCGGATGCAAGCGCTCATGCAGCAGGAACAGGTTGCGGCGATGCGCCACGAAACTGCGCAGGTCGTCCTCGTCGGCGAAGTCCAGGCCGCAGGCCAGGCTCGCCAGCACCATGCCGAGCAGGAAGATGTCGCCGATTTCGTCGTGGTGGCCGACGAGCCGTTCCCAGCTGGCCGGGCCGGGCAGGTAGACCGGGCGCGCGACGGGCGCCGTAGCGTCAAGCTGCAGCGCCAGGTCGGCCTGGTCGCGCTGTCCGTCGTCGGCATGGCCGAGCTGCAGCGCGCCGACGATGTTCAGGCCCGAGGCCGGATGCGGCTGCACGCGATGCACCGCGCCGATGTCCATGACGGGCGCCTCGCCATCGGGCCGGCGCAGGCGCAGCGCCCCATCCTCGTCCACCAGGATGCTGTCGCGATCGAGCGCGGCCACCCTGCCCTGCGCGTGCAGCGTGGCAACCTGCGCGAACAGCGGCAGCACCAGCACCAGGACGTCGTCGGTGGGCAGCGCCGCGCCCGCCTGCGCCTCGATCAGGGCGCGCAGCATGCGCGGCTCCCCGCTGCCGGTCATATCCGGAATGGTATTGGTGCCGTGGGTCGTGCTGTCAGTCATGCCCGGCCCTCCCTGGCCAGTTCGCGGTGGAGTTGGCGCTGGTAGCGGTCCAGCTCGCGCTTGCCGAAGCCGGCGTCGCGGCGCAGGTTGCCATGCAGCGCTTCCAGGCTGCCGAGCGCCTGCGCCACCTGGCCGGCGCGCAGCAGCGCCGCGTCCTGCTGGTCGGGGTCGGCGAGCGCCAGGTCCATCATCAGCGCGTTGAGGTAGCCGCGCACGCTGTCGTCGGCCACGTCCGGCCCCAACCCCTCGGGGCCGATCGCTGGTTCGTCGTCGCGCCAGTCGGGGAACATCATGCGCACTTGCGCGAGTACTGCCTCGCTCGCCAGCGGCGTGCCGGCGAGGAAGTGGGCCAGGAAGCCGCGCGTCAGCGCCTGCAGGCGGATCTGTCCCGGCAGGTCCAGCTTCTCCAGCGCCAGCGGGCCGTGCAGCCGGGTTTCGATCCATGGATCGAGATCGGCCGCGCCCTCCCACCACAGCGCCAGTGCGCGCGCCCGGATAAAGGTCTCGGGATGGCTGTGGGCGGCGCTCGCGCCCGCTTCGTGGGCCTCGATCTCGGCCGCCTGGCGCAGGTAGGCGGCCGCGTCCACGCTGCCGATGCCGGTCTGCACCTTGACCAGCGTCGACACGGCCGGCGCCACCGCACGGGCGGCCACGGCGCCGCCGCGGTCGGCGAACAGCTCGGTGTGCAGCGCGTAGCGGCGCCAGGTCTCGCGATGGCTGGCGCTGGCGCCGGGCGCGGCCAGCGCGTCGTTCAGGATGCGGTCGGCCACCAGGAACTGGCCGTCGTCGCGCGACCACAGCAGGTAGTGGGCCAGTTCGTGGCCGAACACCGCCAGCAGCTCCGGCGGCGACAGCCGATCCAGCAGCGGCCCCTGCAGGATGATGTGGACCTCGCCCGGCACGTAGATCAGCGACGCGTTCATGTCATGGCCCGGCGACTGGTAAAGCGTCGCGGGGGCGTCGATGCCGAGGCGCGCCATCGCCTCGGCCAGCGCCGCGTGCACGTCGGCATGTGCGTCCGCCTCGATGCGGTAGGTGTCGCGCAGCAGCATCGAGCGCAGTGCCTCGCGGTGATCGGCGCCGGTCGCGCGGGCGCCGGCCCAGCGCCAGACCTCGGGCTCATGGCGGCGCAGGTAGTCGACCACCGTTGCGTGATAGGCAAGCGGCACCAGCGCGCCGCGATCCGGGGCGTGAGAGTCCATGCGGGACGTTCCAGGGTTGCGTGGAAGCCGATTCTACAGGGGGAGCATGGCGTTGGCGCCGTCCATCAGCGCGGGCAATGCCCGCACTGGCCTGGCGAGCATGACGTTGTCGGGAGCAGTTGGAGGCGGGGATGCCGGCGCGAGAAGCGGCTGATGGCTGAAGCTGTTGGTTTGGGTGGGCGGCTGATACGCCGCAAGTTTGTTTCTGCCCAACATTTGCTCCGCCAGCCGGGCGGAATTCGCTGATGACGGGGCTGCGACTCCATTTTTGTCGGTCCGCATCCGGTGGCACAGCTTCTGCGTATAAGCGAGAGGACGCCCGCCGCGTTCTGCCCTCCTTACCGCAAATCGGAGTACCGCCATGATCCGCCAGCTCGCCAACACGATCTTCGCCACCGCCGCGATTGCAGTCGCCTGCACTGCCGGCATTGCCCATGCCGCCGCCCGCGACAGCGCTCCTGCCGGCGACAAGTCCGGCTACACCTTCCGCGTCGACATGCGCGACGTCTATAGCGAAGCTGCGCGGGCCGGCCGCTTCGACGTCTTCATCGACGGTACTCGCGTTGAGGCTTCACCCGTCAACGAGCAGTCCGTTTCCGGCCTCGACCGCAGTGGTGTGTCGGCCGACCCTGCCCGCAAATTCGACATCTACACCGACGGCGCGCTGGCCGGCATGGACCGCAGCGGGGTATCGGCAGATCCCGCGCGCAAGTTCGACGTCTATACCGATGGCGCCCTGGCATAAGCCCGTGCATAGCAAGCCTGCCTCAGGCAGGCAGCCATCGTCAAACGCGCTTACGCGCCCTTTGGAACGTATTTCTCCCGGCTCCAAAGGGCGCTTTTTTGCTGGCCGGAGCCCGCGTCAGCCCAGCTCGGGGTAGTCGACGTAGCCGTGCGCACCGTTGCCGCCGTACAGCGACGCGTCTTCAAACGGACGGTTCAGCGGCTTGTTTTCGCGGAAGCGGCGCGGCAGGTCGGGGTTGGTGATCATCTTGCGGCCGAACGAGACCATGTCGGCACTGCCACGGCGAATCGCCTCTTCGGCCATCTCCTTGGAGTAGCCGTTGTTGACCATCCATACGCCGGTGTACAGGCGGTGCAGCGCTTCATAGTCGAACGGGGCGTTGTCGCGCGGGCCGCCGGTGTGGCCTTCCACGACATGGATATACACCGGATGCAGCTTCTCCAGTTCACGCACGACATGTTCGAACAGTGGCTGTGGGTTGCTCTCCAGCGCGTCGTTGACGGGCGAGACCGGCGCCAGGCGAACGCCGACCCGGTCGGCACCAATCTCCTTAACCACGGCAGCCATGACTTCGAGCAGGAAGCGCGCGCGGTTTTCGATGCTGCCGCCATACGCGTCGGTGCGATTGTTCGTGCCATCGCGCAGGAAGGCGTCAAGCAGGTAGCCGTGCGCGCCATGGACTTCGACACCGTCGAAGCCGGCCTGGACGGCATTGGCTGCAGCGGTGCGGAAGTCGTCGACAATACCAGCGATCTCGGCCGTCTCGAGCGCGCGCGGGACCGAGCATTCGACGTAGCCTTTGCCATTGATATAGGTCTTGGCATTGGCAGCGATGGCCGACGGTGCGACCGGGGCCTGGTTGTCCGGCTGGAAGTGCGTGTGCGACATGCGGCCGGTGTGCCAGATCTGCAGGAAGATCCTGCCGCCCTTAGCGTGGACCGCATCGGTCACGTTCTTCCAGGCAGCAATCTGCTCGGGGGTGTAGATGCCCGGCGTATTGGTGTAGCCCTGGGCAGTGGTCGAGACCTGGGTGGCTTCAGCGATGATCAGGCCTACGCTGGCGCGCTGGCTGTAGTACTCGACCACCATGTCGGTCGGCACCAGGTTGTCGTCGGCCCGGCTGCGCGTGAGCGGCGCCATGGCCATGCGGTTGGCCAGTTCGAGCTTGCCCAGCTTGATTGGCTGGAACAGCGCGTCGGCAAGGAAGGCTTCGTTCTGTACACCCATGAATCACTTACTCCGTAGTTGGTCTATGGCTTGTTGCGGCGAGAACCGCCGTTAGCGGCCGGCTGGAACAGGTGGTCAAACATCAGGTCGACGCTGCGGCGCAGCGGCTCGACAGAGCATTCGAGCTTCATGCGCAGCAAGGCGCCCTCCCAGGCATCCCACGCCAGCCCGGATAGCTCGGCAGCCGCTATGTCGGCACGGATATCGCCGTGCGCCTGGGCCTCGCAGATCATGCTGGCGAGGCGTTCGCGCCACGCCAGTTGCGCGGATTGCAGGGCGGCCCGGCAGACTTCGCTCGACAAGGCAATCTCCGCCGCGAAGTTACCTATCAGACACCCAGCCTGCAGCTTCCTCGATTCGTGGTACGCAATCATCCGGGCAAAGACATAGCGGATCGCTGCCATTGGCGCAGACGGCGCCTCATCGATCATCGCCTCCCACGACCGCTGCAGGAAACCCGCGTATTGCGCGACGATGACCGCCGCGAACGCTTCCTTGCTCTCGAAATGGTTGTAGAACGACCCCTTCGGCACGCCGGCGTGGTCGGTGATCTGCTGGATGCCGGTGGCGTTGTAGCCGTGGCGCGTAAACAGTTCGCGCCCCGCCTTCGTCAAACGGTTGGGGATGTCGGTCTTGTCTGCAGTGCGTGCCATGGCGGAATAATATGACCAGTCGTCTTAAGATGTCAAACAGCACTGCGCAAGCGTAGGCAAGGACGCATTTCCGGCCCTCTTCCGGGCACACGATATTTTTCCTTGACAAGGGAAGCTCCATGTTCCATTATGCATTCAATCGCATGCGATCTAAGCGGATGCGATTCAAATACAACTGACAACCACCAGAGATCCATTCCATGAGCAAGATCGAAAAAGTCCTCGCCACCGGCAAGACCCACACCATGCACAGCAGCGCCGGCGTTACCTCACGCGGCCACAACGGCACGCTGGACATCGCGCTGTCGCCCGGCAACAGCACCACCCCGGCGCACGTGTTCACGACCGTCCAGCCCCACCCGACCGCGGAACAATTGTTCGCGGGTGCCTGGTCGGCGTGCTACATCGCCGCGGTCGGCCTCGTGGCCAAGGAGATGAAGCTGGAACTGCCGTCCGACCTGGCCGTGGACATCGAAGTCGACCTGGGCCAGACCGGCGCGGATTACTTCCTGCAGGCACGCCTGAATCTGCGCGCGCCGGGCCTGCCGCAGGATGTCGCTACGCAACTCGCTCACGCCGCCGATGCGATCTGCCCCTACTCGAAGGCAACCCGCGGCAATATCGAGGTGGCGCTGAACGTGTTTACGTCGTAACTCCCTGACCTTTTCGTTATTTCCAATTAGCCGTATGCGATGTAATCGGATACGACTAAACATCACCTGATACAAGGATGCATACCATGACCACGCTCACCTCCATCGCCCGCTACACCGTTGTCGCCGCCGCCCTGTTGACCGCCGCCGCCGCGCAAGCCGCCGGTTCGGCGCGCGACCCTTTCACCGAGGGCGCCCGCTCGGTCACCAGCGCAGCCGATCCGTACACCGACGGCGCACGCTCGGTACACGGCACGCGCAGCCCGTACTACGACGGCGCCCGCGGCAAGGTCGACCCTTACCTCGACGGCGCACGCGCCTGAGACCGCGTAGCGCCGCGGAGGCCAGATTGTGCGCACGATTCTCTGCCGGTTCCGGGCGCCCTTCCCTCGGGCTCCAGGAACCGCCGCGGAAAGTTATCGCACCTGCGATAAAATCGCATACGATCTATAATCGACGCTTGCGATCCATCCGTCTTTGGCCAACGAGGCAGCAAATGAAACCCACCGACAAGCCCGCCGCAACCCCGACGCTCTCGGACTTCCTGTGCTTCGCGGTCTATTCCGCGAACCTCGCCTTCGGCAAGGCCTACAAACCGGTCCTTGAGCAACTGGGGCTGACCTATACGCAATACATCACCATCGTTGCGCTATGGGAGCAGGACGACCAGACCGTCGGCAGCCTGGGAGAGAAGCTGTTTCTCGAATCGAACACCCTGACGCCGATCCTGAAGAAGCTGGAGGCGATGGGCTATGTGGAGCGGCAGCGCGACCCCGAAGACGAGCGCCAGGTACGTGTGCGCCTGACCAAGGCCGGCCGCAAGCTGCGCGAGCGGCGCCTGGAATCCAGCCTCGCCGGAGCGACCGGCCTGGCCCCGGACGAATTCGCCCGGATCCAGAAGGCAGTTGCGTCGCTGCGCAACAACCTGATCCAGTCGGTGAAAGACAGCGAATGAACCAGCACACAGGATCCATAGCCATGACCAGCACAGCCGCCCAGTACAGCCCGATCAGCTGCGAGTTCCACGACCGCCTGGAAGACCTCGCCACCGTGCGCAGGCCCACGCAGATCCACTACCGCGACGCCGATGGCTTGCTCCAGCAGCGCACCGAGACCATTACCGACGTGTACAGCCTGGGCGGCGCCGAATATCTGAAGCTCAAGACTGGCGAGACCCTGCGCCTGGACCAGCTCCTGGAAGTCGACGGCGAGAAGCTGGCGGACTACTGAGCCCGCAAGATTCCGAGCCGGAAAAGACAAAACCCCTCGCAGCACACGCTGTCGAGGGGTTTTGGGAATAAGAGCCTGGCGATGACCTAC
>NZ_JBYTAH010000104.1:0-19152 GCF_058787975.1 Cupriavidus sp. FW305-26 | reverse complement strand
GGGCGCGCGCTGAATTGCTCTAAACTTGCGATTTTAGAGGCCATGCCGTTTTGATGCGCGCAGGCCGTGTAGCGGTCACCGTCCCCAATGTCCGACCAGCAACCCGATTCCCCAAATCCCGCCGACGAAGTTCCGGCCGAAGCGGCGGCCGCCCGGCCAGCCGAGGTGACTGCCGAGGCGGCTGCTGAAGCGCCGCCGGAGCCGTTCGACCCGCGCCCGGTCATTTCCCGCCTGCCCGGCCTGCCGGGCGTGTACCGCTATTTCGACGCGGCAGGCAATGTGCTGTACGTGGGCAAGGCGCGCGACCTGAAGAAGCGGGTGTCGAGCTACTTCAACAAGACCCAGTTGTCGCCGCGTATTGCGATGATGGTGGCGCGCATTGCCCGCATCGATACCACGGTGGTGCGCACCGAGGCCGAGGCGCTGCTGCTCGAGAACAACCTGATCAAGGCGCTGGCGCCGCGCTATAACATCCTGTTCCGCGACGACAAATCGTACCCGTTCCTGAAGCTGACCGGGCACCGCTTCCCGCGCATGGCGTACTACCGCGGCGCCACCGACCGCAAGCATCAGTACTTCGGGCCGTTCCCGAGCGCCTATGCGGTGCGCGAGAGCATGCAGATCCTGCAGAAGGTGTTCCAGCTGCGCACCTGCGAGGACACCGTCTTCAACAACCGCACGCGGCCGTGCTTACTGCACCAGATCCATCGCTGCACCGGTCCGTGCGTCAACGCCATCAGCGAAGAGGACTACGCGCGCGACGTCGCCAATGCGGCGCGCTTCCTGCAAGGCCGCCAGACCGAGGTGCTGGAAGGCCTGCAGGGCAAGATGGAACAGCACGCCGAGCGGCTGGAGTTCGAGCAGGCCGCGGCCGTGCGCGACCAGATCGCGGCGCTGTCGACCGTGCTCAAGCGCCAGGCGGTGGAAGAGGTAGGCGGGCAGGCGCGCGACATCGACGTGCTGGCCGTCGCCGTGGAGGGCGGGCGTGCCTGCGTCAACCTGGCCATGGTGCGCGGCAGCCGCCATCTGGGCGACAAGGCCTACTTCCCGGCCCATGCCGACGAAGCGGCGATGATCGTCGAGGATGCCGATGAGCGCGAGGATGACAGCGCCGCCGCCGCGCCGCCGCTGACCGTCGACCGCATCGCCACCCGGGTGCTGTCGGCCTTCATGGTGCAGCACTACCTGGAGCAGCCGGCGCCGCCCATCATCGTCGTCAGCCATGCGCCGGACGATGCCACGGTGCTCGAGGCGCTGACGCTGCACGCCGGGCGCAAGGTCACGCTGGTGCGCCAGCCGCAGGGCCAGCGCAAGGTCTGGCTGGAGATGGCGCAGCAGGGCGCCGCGCTGGCGCTGTCGCGCCGGCTGGCCGAGCAGGGCAGCCAGGAGGCGCGTACGCGCGCGCTGGCCGAAACCATCGGGCTGGACCTGGAAGACCTGGCGCTGCTGCGCGTGGAATGCTTTGACATCAGCCATACCGCCGGCGAGGCCACCCAGGCATCGTGCGTGGTGTACCACCACCACGACATGCAGAACAGCGAATACCGCCGCTACAACATCCAGGACATCATTCCCGGCGATGACTACGCGGCCATGCGCCAGGTGCTGACGCGGCGCTACCAGAAGCTGGTCGAGCAGATCCAGGAAGACGGCGGCATGGAGGCCGGCAGCGAAGCCGCGGCGCAGGTGCCGCAGATCGTGCTGATCGACGGCGGCAAGGGACAGGTCGAGGTGGCACGGCAGGTGTTCGAAGAACTCGGGCTGGATATCGGCCTGCTGGTCGGCGTGGCCAAGGGCGAGGGCCGCAAGGTCGGCCTGGAGACGCTGGTGTTCGCCGATGGCCGTCCGTCGCTGGAACTGGGGCAGGGCAGCGCCGCGCTGATGCTGGTGGCGCAGATCCGCGACGAGGCGCACCGCTTTGCCATCACCGGCATGCGCGCGCGCCGCGCCAAGACGCGCACCACCTCGAGGCTGGAAGAGATCGAGGGCATCGGCGCGCGCCGGCGCCAGAAGCTGCTGACCCGCTTCGGTGGGCTGCGCGGCGTGATGGCCGCCAGCATCGACGAACTGGCCAGCGTCGAGGGCATTTCACGCGGCCTGGCCGAAGAGATCTACAGGCAGTTGCACTGAGCGCGCGGGGCCGCGCGGTGGGAAATTGACCAGTGATGGTCGATTGGTCCGGAAATCGGCGACAATCGCAAGATTGGTTACCGTCCCCCGCCGCCCGAGTTCCATGCCCTTCAATTTCCCGATCCTGCTGACCTGGCTTCGCGTCGCCATGATTCCCCTGGTGGTTGGCGTGTTCTACCTGCCCGACGCGTGGTTGCCGATGCACGCCAAGAACCTGACGGCGGCGTCGTTCTTCATCATTGCCGCGGTCACGGACTGGCTGGACGGGTTCCTTGCGCGGCGCTGGAACCAGACCTCGTCGTTCGGGGCCTTCCTGGATCCGGTCGCCGACAAGCTGATGGTGACGGCGGCGCTGCTTTCGCTGCTGGCACTGGGCCGGGTCACGGACCTGATCGCGCTGGTGATCATCGGGCGCGAGATCACCATTTCGGCTCTGCGTGAATGGATGGCGCAGATCGGCGCTTCCAAGAGCGTCGCGGTGAACTTCCTCGGCAAGCTCAAGACCACGGTGCAGATGGTGGCGATCCCGCTGCTGCTGTACAGCGACCGCCTGTTCGGCTTCGATGCCCACCTGCTCGGCACGTGGATGATCTACGTGGCGGCGGTGCTGACGCTGTGGTCGATGTTCTATTACATGAAGCTGGCCTGGCCGCAAATCCGCGAGCGCAGCGGGATGGTGGCGCGCGCCGGCGCGCAGAAATGAAAAGAATTTTTGAAAAGGTGTTGACGGCGAGAGCAGTTCTTTGCATAATCTCATTCTCGTTGCTGACGACACAAACGAAAGCAGCGAGATAAGGTGGGTTTGGCGCAAGATGTTGTGAGATAGCAGCGTGTTGCGGCATAAAACACCTTATTGGAATTCGGTAGTGCCCCTGCGGGAGTAGCTCAGTTGGTAGAGCGCAACCTTGCCAAGGTTGAGGTCGCGAGTTCGAGACTCGTCTCCCGCTCCAATCCCCAAAGGGAAGCACCGCTTCCCTTTTTGTTTGGGTTGAATCGCCGCAAGACATTGCCGGAAGCTGCGCTCCGGCAGCATCGGCTGAATGCGGATACAATCCAGCAGCACGTCACCTGGCGGGGTGGCAGAGTGGTTATGCAGCGGCCTGCAAAGCCGTGTACGCCGGTTCGATTCCGACCTCCGCCTCCAGTTGCATGCAGAACGGCGCCTCGCGGCGCCGTTTTTGTTTTCCGGGCCAGTTCCCTGCCTGGCCTTCAGTCAAGCAGGCGCCGGATCGTCCGCCATCTCCGCGCCTCGGGCACGTGGCGGGCATGTTACATTACTCCTGTCGTACGCTTTTCGGGGGGCTCCGCGTGATGGATAGCGGGGCAGCATGTCAATCGCCATCCCCGATCCGTGACGCGCCGCCGGCGTGTCCGGGGCCGCTGCGGCACTTCCCGTTCTTCCCCGTTCCGATGCTGCTGCCAATTGTTGCGGCGATTTCCCCGCGCTGACCGCTGGTGCGCGCCGGATGCGCTGTCGCGGTTGCCAGGGCCGGGAGCGGGTTAGTCGTTCAGCCCCTGACACGAGGAATCCCGCGCGCATGCATCACGCCACCCCGCTTATCAGTACCATCGTCGGCGGTATCGTCCTGGCCTTTATCCTTGGCGCCATCGCCAGCCGGCTGCGCCTGCCGCCGTTGATCGGCTACCTGTGCGCGGGCATCGTGGTCGGTCCGCACACGCCCGGCTATACCGCCGACCAGGCCCTGGCGCCGGAGCTGGCCGAGCTTGGCGTGATCCTGCTGATGTTCGGGGTGGGGCTGCACTTTTCGATCAAGGACCTGATGGCGGTCAAGCGCATCGCCATTCCGGGGGCGGTGGTGCAGATCGGCATCGCCACGCTGATGGGCATGCTGGTGGCCTGGGGCTTCGGCTGGTCATGGGGGCAGGGGCTGGTGTACGGACTGGCGCTGTCGGTGGCGAGCACCGTGGTGCTGCTAAAGGCCTTGCAGGAGCGTGACCTGGTGGAGTCGCCGCAGGGCCGCATCGCGGTCGGCTGGCTGATCGTGGAAGACCTGGCGATGGTGCTGGCCCTGGTGCTGCTGCCGGCCATGGCAGGTCTGCTGGCGGCTTCCGGCGTAACCTCGGGCGAAACATCGGGCGAGGCCGCGCCGGCTACCGGTGACGTGGTGCTCGCGATCTTCGCGACGCTGGGCAAGGTGGCCGCTTTCGTCGCGGTGATGCTGGTGATCGGCCGGCGCTTTATCCCGTGGATGCTGGAGCGCATCGTCTGGACCGGCAACCGCGAGATGTTCCGCCTGGGCGTGCTGGCGACGGCGCTGGGTGTGGCCTACGGCGCCTATGCGCTCTTTGGCGTGTCGTTCGCGCTGGGCGCGTTCTTTGCCGGCATGGTGCTGGCGGAGTCCGAGTTCAGTCATCGTGCGGCCGAAGAGTCGCTGCCGCTGCGCGATGCCTTCGCCGTGCTTTTCTTCGTATCCGTGGGCATGCTGTTCGACCCGATGGTGCTGGTCAACGATCCGTGGGGCGTGCTGGCGACGGTGTTTATCATCGTGGTGGGCAAGTCGCTGGCGGCGCTGGGCATCGTGCGTGCCTTCGGGCATTCCGGGCAGACCGGCATGACCATTGCCGTGAGCCTGGCGCAGATCGGCGAGTTCTCGTTCATTCTCGCCAGCCTCGGCGTCTACCTGAAGATCCTGCCCGAGCGCGGCCAGGCGCTGATCCTGGCCGGGGCGCTGCTGTCGATCATGCTCAATCCGGTGCTGTTCCACCTGCTCGACCTGTACACGGCGCGGCGCAATCGCAGCGCGGATCCGCAGCCGGCCTGACCGGAGCCTGGGTGCGGCTCAGCCGCCGATCCGCGGCGCCATGGTGCGCAGGTATTCGGTAAAGGCCAGCAGCCCCTGGGTCGGGAACTTGTCCTGGTGCACCACCAGCTGCAGCGGCCGCACGATGCGTGGCAGGCCGTCGCGGATCGCCACCAGCGTGCCGCGCTCCAGTTCATCGCGCACCACATGCAGCGACAGGCAGCTGACGCCGAAGCCGCTCATCACTGCGCGCTTGATGGCTTCGGCGTTGCCCAGCTCCAGCGCGAAGCGCAGCTCGCCCAGCAGCGGCACCAGCCGTTCCTCGATGACCTCGCGCGTGCCCGAGCCCGGCTCGCGCACGATCCACTCGGCATCGCGCAGCGCCACCAGGTCGTGCGGCACGGCCGCAAGCGGATGCGAGGGGCCGACTACCACCACCATCTCGTCATCGCACCAGGGCACGCTGCGCAGGTCGCGCTCATGGCTGGCGCCTTCGACCAGGCCGATATCGGCGTCGAACTGCAGCAACGATTGCAGCACCTCGCGGGTATTGCCGATGCGCAGGTCCAGCGTGCACGGGCCGCTGCGCGAATGGCGGAAGCCCGCCAGCAGCGGCGGCAGGATGTAGCTGCCTATGGTATTGCTGGCCGCGATGCGCAGCTGCACGCCGGTCTGGGTGGCAAAGCGCTCCAGTTCCTGGGCCTGGTCCAGCAGCGACAGCGCGCGCGGGAAAAACTGGCGGCCGGTCTCGTTGATGCTGAGCCGACGGGCCACGCGGTCGAACAGCGGGCTGTCGAGCGCGCGCTCAAGCTCGGCCAGCGAGGCGCTGACGGCCGACTGCGACATCGCAAGTGCCTGCGCCGCCGCCATGGTGCTGCCATGCTGGGCCACGGCAACGAAGACGGACAGCTGGCGCAGCGTCAGGCGCAGGGGACGATGTTCGGGCCGGGGATCGGGGCGGTGGTCCATATCGATATAATCAATAATGCATAACGATATTACCCGTTTTACGGGTTAGCGGGGGGCCAGTACGCTTGAGTCACTAAAGAACACGACCCGAGCCTGCCATGTCCTCCGTCTCCGCCCCCCGCACTCGCACCACCCCGGCCGCCGCGCCGGCCTTGCCGCCGCCGTGGTCGCAGCGCCTGCTGACGCTGGTACCGCTGGGCGGCATTGCCTGGCTGGCGATTGCGCTGGCCGAGCATCCGGCCGTGGCGCGCTACGGGCTCAGCGCGCTGACGCTGGCCATGTGCGCCGGCATGGTCGCGGCCAACACGCTGCCGCGCCACTGGCTGGCGCCGCTGGCCCCCGGCATGCAGGTCGCACGCCACCACCTGCTGCGGCTGGGCGTGGCGCTGTACGGGCTGCGCCTGACCTTTGCCTCGATTGTCGCCCTGGGCCTGCCGGGCATCGTGGTGCCGCTGACCATGCTGGTGGCCACGCTGCTGTTCGGCACCTGGGTGGGTACGACGTTCTTCGGCCTGAGCCGCCGCGAAGCGATCCTGGTCAGCTCCGGCAGCGCCATCTGCGGTGCCGCCGCGGCCATCGCCGTATCGTCGGTGGTGCGCACCGACGACAAACAGACCGCCGTGGCGGTGGCGACGGTGGTGCTGTTCGGCACCGTCGGCATGCTGCTTTATCCCTATCTGTACGAACTGGCGACCGGCCACTGGCACTGGGCCGTCAGCGAGCGCATGTTCGGCATCTTTACCGGCGCGACGCTGCACGAGGTGGCCCAGGTGATCGCCGCCGGCAAGATGATCAGCGAGCCGACCGCCGACGCTGCCGTGGTGGCCAAGATGGTGCGCGTGCTGGCATTGGGCCCGCTGCTGCTGGTGATGGCGCTGTGGCCGCAGGGCGGCGAGCAAGCCGAGCAAGGCACCGCAGGCGGCAGCCGCCTGCATGGCATCCTGAAGTCGGTGCCGTGGTTCGCGGTGGGGTTTGTCGCAGTGATGGCGGTCAACTCGGCCGGCACCGTGCCCACTGCCTGGAAGGCGCCGCTGATCGCGCTGGACAACTGGCTGCTGGCCTGCGCGATGCTGGCGATCGGCCTGCACACCCGCATCGGCGATCTGGTGCGCGCCGGACGCAAGCCGCTGGCGCTGGCCGGTGTGCTGTTCGTGTTCCTGATGGGGGTGGGTGCGCTGATGTGCTACGCGATGGCCTGACGCGCGCGGAGCTGAAGGCAGCAAAAGAAGGGGGCCGATGGCCCCTTCTTTTATTTTGAAGCGGGGGCGGAGGGGGGCTGTACACCCTGGTGCGGCCGACGGGACTCGAACCCGTAAGCCTGGAAAGGCGGCAGATTTTAAGTCTGCTGAGTCTACCAATTTCTCCACGGCCGCACGGCAAGCCCGGTATTGTGGTGGCTCGGCATCCCGGATGCAAGCGCGTTACTGCTGCGGGCGCCTGGCGCGCGAAAAAGTGACGCCGCTGTTACGGCTGGTAACAATGTCGACCTTGCCGTTGCACCTGGAAAATTCCGAACCCCTACAATACGGATTAAGAGAAATCTCACTTTGAGAGGCGGATATGAAACGTTGGTGGCTCGTAGCATTCGGTGTCGCAGCCGGGCTTGCTTCCGGGGCAGCAATGGCCCATGTGAGCGTCGGCGTGGCAATCGGCGTGCCGGGCGTAGTGGTTGGCGCGCCCGCCTATTATCCGCCAGCCCCGGCTTACTATGCACCGCCGCCTGTCGTGGTGGCACCTGCGCCGGTCTACTACGGCCCGCCCCCGGTGGTGGTACGACCGCGTCCGGTCTATTACGGTCCTGGCTACTACGGCCCGCCGCGCTATTACGGCGGCCACCGCGGCTACTATGGCCCGCCGGGATACCATCGTGGCCGTGGGCATGGCCATGGTCATGGCCGTTGGCGCGACGACTGATCGCCCGTTCGAGCTGCGCAAGCTTTTTAAAAGAGAAGGGGCCCTCCGGGGTCCTTTCTTTTTTCCTGCCGCACTGCGACATGAGGCGCTGAAGCCAGTTCCCGGAAATTCGACCCCTTGCTGAGCGTAGTCAAATTATTTGAACAGACTGCTCAAAGCGTCACCTCTATCGTCATAAGGGTTTTCCCCTAAACTACCGTTGTGACATCGTGATGACGGCACCGCCAAGTGCTGTACGGTGCCTCGACTAACAATAGCAAGGGGAATATCCATGAAGATCACACAAGCCGTTGCTGCCGTCGCAGCCCTGGCCGCGCTGGGCGCGCTTTCCACCTCCGCATTTGCCGCCGTCGGCAAGGTCGATCCGTACCTGGACGGCGCCAGGGTCGGCAAGACGGACCCGTACACCGATGGTGCCAAGATGGGCAAGGTTGATCCGTTCACCGACGGTGCCCGCCTCGGCAAGCCCGATCCATACACCGATGGCGCGCGCATGGGCAAGCCGGATCCGTACTCGGACGGCGCCTGAATCGCTGTTGTCCGTCCATGATGAATGGCCCGCCAAGCGCGGGCCATTTTTGTTTTTCCCCGCGCTCCGGCGCACCGCAATGGGGCGCCTGTCATGACGATGGCGGGGGTGCGGCGCTATACTTCGGCCTCAACCAAATGAATGACCAGGAGAGTGGCATGCAGCAAAAGACGGTTCTGACGGCAGACGACGTGAAGAAGATCATGGCCGCTGCGGAAACCGAGGCGAAGAATCATCAATGGGCCGTGTCGATCGTCGTGGTGGACGATGGCGGCCATCTGCTGGCGATGCAGCGCCTGGATGGTGCCGCGCCGATCTCGGCCTATATTGCCGGCGAAAAGGCCCGTACCTCGGCGCTGGGCCGTCGCGAGTCGAAGGTATACGAAGACATGATCAACAACGGCCGCTACTCGTTCATGACGGCGCCGGTGCTGCAAGGCATGCTGGAGGGCGGCGTGCCCATCGTCTGCAACGATCAGGTGGTCGGTGCCGTGGGCGTGTCGGGCGTGAAGTCGACCGAAGACGCGCAGATCGCGCGTGCCGGCATCGCTGCGCTGGGCCTGTAAAGCCCTTGCGCCGGCCACTGTGCCGGCGCATGAAAATGCCCCGCAGGCATGGCCTGCGGGGCGGCATAAAAGAGGGCATGGCTGGGTACGGTCGGCCCGGCGTGGGGTCTGAATCCCGCCCGCGGCACCAGTACCTGGCTACTGCCCAACACCTCGTTCCGAGGTGGTCCCCACAAAAGTCTTTACTGCCACGTACGTGGCACCCGCGCCCAACGCGGGTCTAGATCGCTTCCCTCTGGCTTCAACCTTGCGGTATCGCCGCGGGGCCGCGTCATTTCGTCAGGATCAGCTTGCCGTAGCGCGTGACGCGCAGCGTGTAGACATCGCCGTTGTGCAGGATCGGCAGGGTGCTGGCGCCGCGCATGATGGCATCCAGGGCCACCGCCTCGCCGGCAGGCGCTGGCGACAGGCTGTCGCGCACCAGTGCCTCGAGCCGGGCGGGCAGGGCCGCCACCGCGGACTTCACGGATGCGATGGTCGACGGTGCCGCCTTCGCGCTGGCCTCGCGGCGCGGTTGCGCGGCGACCTCGACGCGGCGCAGCGACAGCCGGCGGCGGGTGACTTCACGCGGTTGCGACAGCGGCAGGGAAAGTGTGCTCATCTTCTGGCTCCGTTCTGCAAAAAGGGCGCGCCGGTCATGGCGCAGTCGATGGAAAGATATTAAATGAGAATTGTTATCATTACAATAGCCTCTGACTAAGATTCGCGGAACGACCAAGTGCGGTTAGAAGGGGGGCGCAAGAGGCGACGCAGCGCAGGCTGGCGCCATGACTCGGCGGCATCAACGACAAAGGGCACCCTGAGGTGCCCTTTGTCGTTCCGGAGCGCCTGGCGGCGCCCGCCTACTGCTTGGGTTCGGTGATAAAGCCGATCTTGCCCAGGCCGCCGTGCTGCGCGGCGGCCATGACCTCGGCCACGCGCTCGTAGCGCACCTCGCGGTCCGCGCGCAGGTGCAGCTCAGGCTGCGGCTGCTGCTGCGCGGCCAGCGCGATATTGCTTGCCAGCGTGGCCTGGTCCACTTCCACCTGGTTCCAGAAGACCTTGCCGGCAGCGTCGATCGAGACGTTGATGTTCTGCGGCTTCGGGTCGTTCGGGGTGTTGGTGGCGCGCGGCAGGTCGATCTTCACCGCGTGGTTGATCACGGGGATGGTGATGATGAAGATGATCAGCAGCACCAGCATGACGTCGACCAGCGGCGTCATGTTGATCTCGCTCATCACCTCGTCGTCGTCGCCGTCGAGAGTACCGAATGCCATGATGACTTCCTTGCTTGCGGTTTAGCGCTGAGCCGCGGCCAGGCGCACGGTACCGTCCTCGGCGCGGGCGCCGGTGGGGCGCACGCGCGCGCCGGTGACGAAGTAGGCGTGCAGGTCGTGGGCAAAGCGGTTGAGCTTCGAGATCACCGACTTGTTGCCGCGGGTGAGGGCGTTATAGCCCAGCACGGCGGGAATTGCCACGGCCAGGCCGAAGGCGGTCATGATCAGCGCCTCGCCCACGGGACCGGCCACTTTGTCGATGGTCGGCACGCCCGAGGCGCCGATGCCGATCAGAGCGTGGTAGATGCCCCACACGGTGCCGAACAGGCCCACGAACGGTGCGGTCGAGCCCACCGAAGCCAGCACTGCCAGGCCCGATTGCATGTGCGCCACCGAGTCGTCGATGGAGCTCTTGAGCGAGCGGGTCAACCAGTCGGAGATATCCATCACGTCGTGCAGCTGCGGCTGGCTGGCGCGGTGGTGCTGGGCGGCCTCCTTGCCGGCGATGGCCAGCGTGCGGAACGGGTTGGAGTCGCCGGCGCCCAGGGTTTCGAGCGCGTGGTCGAAATCGTCCGAATGCCAGAAGCGCTTTTCCGCGCCGTGCGCCATCTTCTTCAGGCGCACCAGATCCCACGCCTTGGTAAGGATCACGATCCATGAGGCGAGCGACATGATCAGCAGAATGATCGCGGTCGCACGCATGACGAAGTCGCCTTGCGTCCAGAGGTGGGAGAGTCCGAGGTCCTGCATGTGTTGGTTCCTGGTGAGTTCGCTTGGTTTAGGTCAGATCAGAGATCGGAAATCTGGGGCGGTCAGTTCAGTTCGAAGCCAATCGGCTGCTGCGCCGTGACGGCGACGGCGCGGCCGTTGTCCATGTAAGGCTTGCAGCGCATGGCCTGCACGGCCTCTACCGCGGCCTGGTCCAGGCGCGATGAACCGCTCGAGGATACGACGGAAGTCTTCACGACCTTGCCGCTTTCGTCGGTGGTCAGGCGCACCACGGCCTTGCCGGTCTCGCCCATGCGGCGTGACAGGGAAGGATACTTCGGTTGCGGCGCCGTGCACTGGATTTCGCCGATGCCGACCGCACGCGGCGCGGCGGATACCGGCGCCGGGGCGGGCTCAGGTGCCGGTGCCGGGGGTGCCGGCGGCGCGGGAGGAGCCTCGGGCGCGTTCGGTGTTGGCGGCAGGCTGGCTACCGGCTGCGGGGTTGGCTTGGGCTGCGGCGGGGTCGGCTTGGGCGTGGTCACCTTCACCTGCTTGGGCGGGGTTTCCTGCTTGGGCTTGGGTTTGGGCGGCTCCGGCGGGGCTTCCTGCTTGGGAGGCTCCAGCGGGATGATGCGCGCGACGATTTCCGGCGAGATCACCGCCTCGGTCAGCTTGCGGCCCAGGCCGCTTTGGATCAGGTAGAGCAGGCCGACGTGGAACAGCAGTACGGCGAGCGTAATCTTGAGGAAGCGTTGGTCGAACATGTGTCAACAACAAAAGTCTGCCAGCGGTGGCACCGCGGCGGCGCTGTGCGCCGTCACTTGCGATAAAACAGGATCAGCGAGATGCCGCAACCAACCAGCAGGCTAAGCAGCAATTCCATGATAAACGCTCCTTCAACTGGGTTGCCGTGGGAGCGCCACTCTGGGGCAGCGTGTCAGCGGGCTAGTATAAACGATAATGATTCTTATTTTTTGTAATTTGTGCGTCGCAACTGGAATTTTCTGGCCCGGCACGTTATACCGGCAAGTCCAGGCAGCATTTCGGGAGGTGATGCAGCGGTGCATGCGCGCTGGCGCGCTCTGGCACTTTGCTGCGCTTCGGTGCCCCAGGCCACAATTGCCGGTGCCCGTGGCGCACAGGCATGCGCGGTCGGTACCAAAGCGCGCTAGCATAGGAAGAAACTGCAGACGTGGCGGTGCCCCGGTCGCGGCCCCGCCATCGCGCACAGCGCGCTCGGGGACCCGTTCATGGACTTCACACGTTTTGCTGAAGATGACCGATCGACGATTCTGCGCTCCATGCCTGGCACATCGTCCAGTTCAGCATTGGACTGGATGTGCGCGCAGTTTGCCCTGCGCGTGGTCTGCGCGCTGGGCCCGCGCTTCAACCTGCGCAGCAATATCAACGATGTCCTGACCGTCAGCGCGCAGGAGATGGTGTGGCCGTACGGCGTGGTGCTGCGCGTGCAGCGCTTCCTGGCCGCGCGCTGCGCCGACATGCCCGCCTGGAAGGGCACCGCTCGCCTGACCCCTGAGGAATTCCTGGACCGCCACGGCCAATGGAACAGCGCTTTCGACGAAAGCGCGCTGTTCTATTACCTGGACGAGTACGTCAAGCACCACGCCAAGGACATGTTCGCCGTGTTCGACGCTTCGGCCGCTGCCATCGCCCAGCGCCTGGAAGGCGAGCGCGTGCTGCTGGTGCGCAATATCGACATGCTTAGCCATGTGCTGGACCTGCCCGAGCACGAGCGCAAGCTGCTGCTGTACGCGGCGCTGGCCAAGTACAAGCGCGACCTGCGCGCGGTGATGGTCGACTGCAAGGTGGCGCACAGCCAGGAAGCGTTCCAGATCCTGGCCGGGCTGACCGGCGCCGGCGCGGCCGACGTGGCCGCCTCGCTGCGCCCGGGCTCGCGGCTGGAGACGCTGAACCTGATCGAACAGCCGCTGCCGGAAAACAGCGTGACCGACCTGGGCGACCTGATGCGGCTCTCGGACCGGCTGCTGCACGTGCTGCTGGGCAACTACGCCAACGAAGCCGAGATGATGGCGGTCTTCACCCGCCCGGCCGCGCCGCCCACGCTGACCACTGCCGACTATCCCCATGTCGAGACCGACGCGCGCTACCTGTGCGCGCTGCTGTCCAATGCCACGCGCCAGCATGCGAGCGGAGTCAACGTGCTGATCTACGGGCCGCCCGGCACCGGCAAGACCGAGTTCGCGCGGCTGCTGGCGCGCGAGGCGGGCTGCGAGCTGTATGAAGTCGATTGCCTGGACCGCGACGGCAACAGCCTGTCGGGCAAGGACCGCTACCGCTCGCTGCAGGTGTCGCAGGCCTTCCTGCGCGGGCGTGCCCATACCGCGCTGCTGTTCGATGAGGTGGAAGACGTCTTCCCGGGCAGCGCGCGCGAGCTGATGAGCCTGTTCGGCCAGGAAGACACGCGCGCCTCGGTCAACGGCAAGGCCTGGGTCAACCAGACGCTAGAGCAGAACCCGGTGCCGGTGATCTGGATCTCGAATTCGATCCGGCAGATCGACCCGGCCTACCTGCGCCGTTTCCAGTTCCACCTGGAGCTGAAGATCCCGCCGCCGCTGGTGCGCGAGAACATCATCCGCAAGCACCTGGGCGGGCTGGACGTCAGCGACGCATTTATCACCGGGCTGGCCGGGCGCAAGACGCTGACGCCCGCGCAGGTGCAGTCGGCCGCGCGCTTTGTCGAGCTGGCACGGCCCGACGTGGAAGAGCCGGTGGAAGCGCTGATCCTGCGCCAGCTGGAACACGCCGACCGCGCCATGGGTCTGCGCCCCGAGGCCGAGGCGCGGCCGGTGGTCACGCACTACCGGCTGGAGAACCTGCACCTGGAAACCCGCTACGAGGTGGTCAAGATCGTCGACGCGCTGCGCGTGCGCCAGCGCGGCACGCTGTGCTTCTACGGCCCGCCCGGCACCGGCAAGACCGCGCTGGCCGAGCATATCGCGTCCGAGCTGGACCTGCCACTGATGATCCGCCGCGCCTCCGACCTGATGAGCAAATATGTGGGCGAGACCGAGCAGCAGATCGCCGCCATGTTCGCGCGCGCCGAAGAGGATGGGGCGGTGCTGCTGCTGGATGAGGCCGACAGCTTCATGCAGAGCCGCCAGCAGGCGGTGCGCAACTATGAGATCTCCGAGGTCAACGAGATGCTGCAGGGCATGGAGCGCTTTAACGGCATCTTTATCTGCACCACCAACCTGTTCGACCGCATCGACGAGGCGGCGCTGCGCCGCTTCTCTTTCAAGATCCGCTTCCTGGCGCTCAAGCCCGCGCAGCGCGTGGCGATGTTTGTCGACGAGGCGCTCGACGGCGATGCCGCCGGCCTGACCGACAGCATGCGCCGTGAACTGGATACGATGGATTGCCTGACGCCGGGCGACTTCGCCACGGTCAAGCGCCAGTGTGTGCTGTTGGGCGAGGCGCTGACGCCGGATGAGTTCCTGGCACAGCTGCGCCAGGAGCACGCGATCAAGCCCGAGGTGCGGGAGCACCGGCCACTGGGCTTCCTGCAGTAGGGGAAGGCGCCGGTCAGAGGTCAGAGCGCCGGCGCCGGCTCGATCACCACGGTTTCCGCATCCGCTTCCACCTGCAGCAGCGTGGCTGCCATCGCGCGCAGGTGCGCGGCGTCCTTGGTCGAGGCAAAGCGGTCGTGCGGCGTGGCATCGGGCGCGGCGGCCAGCTTGTGTTCGGCCAGCTTGCGTGCCAGCTGGCGCGCAATGGCGCTGCCGGTGTCGACCAGTGCCAGCTGGTCGCCAACCATCGCGCGGATCGTGCCGGAGAGAAAAGGGTAGTGGGTGCAGCCCAGCACCAGCGTGTCGGCGCCGGCTTCGAGCATGGGCGTGAGGTAGGTATCGAGGCGCTCGCGCACGGCCGGGCCATCGATGTCGCCTTGCTCGATCAGCGATACCAGGCCCAGGCCGGCTTCGCAGATAAAACGGCTTTCACCATCCAGAGACGCCAGCAGGCGCGCGAACTTGGCGCTCTTGAGCGTATTGGCGGTGGCCAGCACGCCCACCACCTTGCTGCGGCTGGCCGCGGCGGCAGGTTTCAGGCCGGGTTCCACACCGATGATTGGTAGCGGCAGTTGCTTGCGCAGCAGTTCCACAGCGTGGCCGGTGGCCGTGTTGCAGGCGATCACCAGCGCCTTGCAGCCTTGGGCGATCAGCCATTCGCAGGCCTGCAGGGTGCGCGCTTCGACAAACTTCTCGGGCTTCTCGCCGTACGGGGCGTATTTCGAATCGGCGAGGTACAGCACCGATTCATGGGGCAGCAGCGCGCGGATCTCGCGCAGCACGGACAGGCCGCCAAGGCCGGAATCGAAGACGCCGATGGGTGCGGGGTTCACTGGGGTGCAGGGACGACAAGAAACAAGGTAGAAAAAAGCCGGGTCGGAACCCGGCTTCTTTTTCGAGCGCGACGGCAGATTCTACCGTCCTGCCAGGCTTACAGCGCGGCGACCGGGATCTTGCCGATCTTGGCCTGCCATTCCGCGGGGCCGGTCTTGTGCACCGAGGTGCCTTCGCTGTCCACGGCGACCGTCACCGGCATGTCCTTGACGTCGAACTCGTAGATCGCTTCCATGCCGAGGTCTTCGAAGCCGACCACCTTGGCTTCCTTGATCGCCTTGGCCACCAGGTAGGCGGCGCCGCCCACGGCCATCAGGTAGGCCGACTTGTGCTTCTTGATGGCCTCGATCGCTACCGGGCCGCGCTCGGCCTTGCCGATCATCGAGATCAGGCCGGTTTCGGCCAGCATCATCTCGGTGAACTTGTCCATGCGCGTGGCGGTGGTGGGGCCGGCCGGGCCGACTGCCTCGTCGCGCACCGGATCGACCGGGCCAACGTAGTAGATCACGCGGTTCTTGAAGTCCACCGGCAGCTTCTCGCCCTTGGCCAGCATGTCGGCGATGCGCTTGTGCGCGGCGTCGCGGCCGGTCAGCATCTTGCCATTGAGCAGCAGGGTCTGGCCCGGCTTCCACGAGGCGACTTCTTCCGGCGTCAGCGTGTTCAGGTCGACGCGCTTGGAGGTCTCGGTGTTCGGGGCCCACTCTACCTTCGGCCATTGCGACAGGTCAGGCGCTTCCAGCTTGGCCGGGCCGCTGCCGTCCAGCGTGAAGTGCACGTGGCGGGTGGCGGCGCAGTTGGGGATCATCGCGACCGGCTTGGACGCGGCGTGGGTCGGGCAGGCCATGATCTTGACGTCCAGCACGGTGGCCAGGCCGCCCAGGCCCTGCGCGCCGATGCCCAGCGCGTTGACCTTCTCGTACAGCTCGACGCGCAGTTCCTCGACCCAGTCCTTCGGGCCGCGGGCGATGATGTCCTGGATGTCGATGGACTCCATCAGCGATTCCTTGGCCATCACCATGGCCTTCTCGGCGGTGCCGCCGATGCCGATGCCCAGCATGCCCGGCGGGCACCAGCCGGCGCCCATGGTCGGCACGGTCTTCAGCACCCAGTCGACGATCGAGTCCGACGGGTTCAGCATCACGAACTTGGACTTGTTCTCCGAGCCGCCGCCCTTGGCCGCAACCTGTATGTCGACGGTGTTGCCCGGCACCACTTCGTAGTGGATCACAGCCGGGGTGTTGTCCTTGGTGTTCTTGCGGCCGCCTTCGGGCGGGCTGACGATCGAGGCGCGCAGCACGTTATCCGGATGCGTGTAGCCGCGGCGCACACCCTCGTTGATCATGTCGGTCAGGCCCATGGTGGCGCCATCCCAGCGCACGTCCATCCCCACCTTGACGAAGATCGTGACAATGCCGGTGTCCTGGCAGATCGGGCGCTTGCCCTCGGCGCACATGCGGCTGTTGGTCAGGATCTGCGCGATCGCGTCCTTGGCCGCCGGGCTCTGCTCCAGCTCATAGGCGCGGCCCAGGCTGGTGATGTAGTCCATCGGGTGGTAGTAGCTGATGTACTGCAGGGAGTCGGCGACGCTCTGGATGAGGTCTTCTTGCTTGATGACAGTCATTTTGTGGGGGAGGGCAGCGGTGAAACACAGCCTGAAATCATACACTGAGCCGGGGCGCTCTGCCCGGCTGCATACATCCGTCTACAGCCGATAATGTGCGGCAAACGCCGCTGCCTGCGTGGGGGCGGGCCCAAAAGCAAAAACCGCGGCACATGGCCGCGGTCTGGCTGGGACTAGGCGTCCGATAGCGCACTAATGTGATTAGTGCTTGGCAGCTGCGCCGGCCGGGTGCGACACCATCCGGTCCACCCAGGCCATGGCGACTGCCGACAGCAGGAAGGCAATATGGATGGCCACCTGCCACATGATGGTGTGCGTGGTCCGTTGCTCGGCATCGATAAAGGTCTTGAGCAGGTGGATCGACGAAATCCCGATCAGCGCCATCGACAGCTTGACCTTGAGCACCCCGGCGTTGACGTGGTCCAGCCATTCCGGCTCGTCCGGGTGGTTGTCGATGCCCAGGCGCGAGACAAAGGTCTCATAGCCGCCCACGATCACCATGATCAGCAGGTTGGAGATCATCACCACGTCGATCAGGCCCAGCACCACCAGCATGATCTTGTTCTCGTCGAACTCGGTCACATGCGCCAGCAGATGCCAGACCTCGACCAGGAAGTGGTAGACATAGACGCCCTGAGCCACGATCAGGCCCAGGTAAAGCGGCAATTGCAGCCAGCGCGACGCGAAGATGATGCTCGGGATCGGCCGCATGGTCTGCGGCCTGGTCATTGGATTGGAAGCCATGGGCGGGGCGGTGTCAGCGAGTTGAAAGGCGGCATGGATTGTACCAAGCGCCGATGACCGGGCGGTGTTACCGACCGTAACCGAACCGTTCGTCGCCGGCGTGGCTCAGCCCGCGGCGCCGGGATCGGCGCCGGCCGCCTTGCCGCGCCACGCGCCGCGCGCGATCCGCCCCGGCCAGCTGGCCAGCACGATCCCGGCCAGCACGCACGCCAGCGCCACCCCATGCGGCCAGCCCGGCTGCTCGCCCAGGAAGACGATGCCGTAGGTGGCAGCCGCCACCGGCAGTACCGAGGTGAACACCCCCGCCAGCTGCGCCGGCACATGGCGGATTCCCTTCATCCACAGCCAGAACGAGAACACGCTCGCCGACAGCGCATACCACAGCAGCATCAGCCAGGTCTGCGTGGGCACCGTCGACGCATCGAAGCCCAGCAGCGGCACCAGCCCCAGCGGCAGCATCAGCAGCCCGCCAATCAAATGCGTGTAGGCACAGATCTCGATCGCGGCCAGCGTCTGCGTGAGCCGGCGCGACAGGATCACGTAGATCGATTCGCACACCACCGCGCCCATGATCATCAGGTTGCCCAGCCATGCCTGGCTGCCGCTGCCGGCACCGTGCGCGTCGCCCCGGGCGATATTCAGCACGGCGATGCCGGTCATCGCCAGCAGCACCGATGCCACCGTGCGCCGCGACAGCCGTTCGCGCAGCAGCAGCCACGACAGGATCGCCACCGTGGCCGGGATGGTGCTGGTGATCACGCCGGCCGCCATGGCGCTGGTCAGCCGCACGCCATTGAGCATCAGCAGCGTAAACAGGAAGGTGCCGAAGAACGCCTGCAGGAACAGGTTCAGCCATTCCCCGCGCGAGACCCGGCGCATGCGCGCGGGCCGGTACCAGGGCGCCAGGCAGACGATGGCAATGACAAAACGCAGCAGCGCGAACAGCAGCACCGGCACATGCGCGATGATCGATTTGCCGAGGCCCACGTTGCTGCCGACCAGTGCCATCGAGGCAACCAGGAAGAGGGCGTAGACCGGGGAGAATGCTGAAGGGTTGGCGGGCACGGGTACGGCCTTGGTCGTCCGGCGGGCGCCGCGGCGCCTTGGCGCGGCCGGTGCTGAGCCGGCGGGAGCGGCAAGGGTAAGCGCCGCGATCAGGTATGGAACTCGCGGCATTATAGCTGTGCTAGCCTAATGGAGAAGGCTGCACTTTCGCGGCGCGTGCGTGGATTTTTCCCGCTGCATTGCAACAAGTTGCAGGCACGCCCCGGCCCACCGTCAGGTCTTACCGTCAGGTTTAAGTAAGCCGTCGGGCGTAACGTGGCAGCCAAAGCCAGTCCAAAATCAGGAGACAAACCTATGTCCGCCATCGAATCGGTGATGCAAGAGCATCGCGTGTTCAACCCGCCCGAAGGCTTCGCCAGCCAGGCCGCGATCCCCGGCATGGAGGCCTACCAGGCGCTGTGCGACGAAGCCGAGCGTGACTATGAAGGCTTCTGGGCGCGCCACGCGCGCGAGCTGCTGCACTGGACCAAGCCCTTCACCAAGGTGCTGGACCAAAGCAACGCACC
>NZ_JBYTAH010000103.1:0-19159 GCF_058787975.1 Cupriavidus sp. FW305-26 | reverse complement strand
CAACGACAGCGGATTTACCCGAGTCGCAGCCTCGAACTTGCCGGTGATGTCGATGAACTTCCCGCCACTCAGGAGCGTCGTGATGCGAGTGGATCGGTCCTTGTCGAATCGGATGCGGCGAGCATCGTGTCTTCCAGCCTGGGAAACCAGGAAGTTCAGGAACACGGACTTACCCGCACCGATTGGGCCAATGACGATCAGATGAGCATTGCCACCGGGCTGGTGCAGGTCGACACGTTGCGCGGTCCGATGGCGAGTGGGCAGGCAGGTCAGCGGCGGCACTTCCTTGCCCGCCTTGTCGGAGAGCCAGTCATTGCGTAACGGGCCGGGCATGACAGATCGGACGGGGGCGAGGTCGGAAACCGCCGGCGTCTCGACGAACTGCAGTCGGCGCTGCTTGTCCCAGCGGCCGGGCAGGGTAGAGTTCCAGGCGGGCATCAGATTCGCTTTCTCGCGGATGGCCCCAAAGCCAGCATTGGTGAGCGCACCAACCACCTCACTGACCGAGTCCTCCACGGTCGCCTCGGAATCGCCGTAGACGATGATGGAGATGTTGGCGAAGCCGTGCTGCGTGTTCTTGGCCGTTAGGCGCTGGAGCGCCTTGCCAGCTTCCTTGGCCAGTTCCTCGCGGCCCTCGTCGTTTTCGGCTTCCTCCTTGGCGAAGTACTGCTTCAGGATAGAGCGGATGTTGAGCGCTGCCATCTTGTAGAAGCGCCTGACCTTCTCGATGTAGGCAGCAGCGCGAGCCGTGTCGAGGAATCGGTACATGATGCAGACATCGAGCTCGGCGTCGATCCGCATCAGGCTGTCCAGTGCCGCTTCCTGAAAGCTCATCCATTCCTTGACGGCGACGATTGCCGCGTACCGCTTGCCGTGAGCAGACTCGAACAACAAGCGCTCGGCGCCGACGGTAACCTCGGATTCAGTCAGGTGGGTATCGAGCAGAGTCACCGGGTAACGAATGCGCCGCGCCGGAACGCTCGGATTGGCAGCCTGGTGCAGGGCGGCATAGCTTTCCTGCATGACAAGGCGGCGGGTGCGCAGGCGCGGCACGCCGCCGGTGAACGCGTCGAGCATCGACTCGAAGCGACGCGCATCGGTCGAGATCTTCTCCAGATCAAAGGCAAAGGCGCTGCGCGCGAAGAGCGTGTCCTTCGTCGCCTCGAAGATCGCCGCGTAGATGGACTTGCCACCGACCGTCATGTGGAAACCGGCCTTGTCGAAGAACTTCGCGATGCCGCTCTCTGGCGTGTAAGCGAGTGCCAGCGAGTGGGCATTATGAAAGTACTTGCCGGTCGTCATGTGCGCCCGGTTAAGCGCGTCCAGACGCCCATCGGCCTGCGACGCGAATTCTCCTGCGACGTAGTCCCGGGCGCGCCGGTGGCTAATCTTCCACCACGCGGTAATCCGGTTGTCGAATGTGCGGCATGCCTGATCCAGTTGATTGCGCGCAGACGTGATGTCATTGCTATCGGGGCTGTCGGCGTCCACACCCTGAAACTCGTAGGAAGCGAGTAGCGACCCATCCTTGTTGAGGATCAGTTCCGGCGTGATCGATGTCAGCCACGGCACCAACTCATAGAGGGGACGGCGCTTTAGCTTCAGCATGGCAGGTCGCTGTCAAAGCCGTAGGGACGGCGAAAGAGGGTATGCAGCTTGCCGTGCCACGGGGTGGACTCGTACAGATCGCCGTAATGGTTATAGACGTTCAGAATCTGGTTCCACCATGGGTCCCGCGTCGTGAGCCAGCGCAAGAGCGCATGGAACGCCATGCCCATCAGCACCACTGCGACCGGGATCTTCCAGCCGCTTCGAAAGGTCACGTACACCAGCAATGCGACGACCGTGCCGTTGGCGATGGCCAGCCCGCGCACCGCACCGCCGATTTGGCGGGGCCGGGAAAGGCCGATGCTGACGTGGTGCTCGCGCATATCAGAAGCCCGTGCACTGTGCGGCGACGCCAAGGGTCTTCATGATTGCCGGGGCCGCAGCGGCAAGACCGATACCGATACAGATCACCGAGACGAACTTCATGATGGTCGACTCGGAGTTGGCGATACCGATGGCGCCCAGGACGATCAGGATCAGACCGGCGACAAAGAGGTACTTCGTGTTGATGAACGTGGCGATGCCGCAGATGAATTCGCCGAGGTTGCCGAGGAACCCGTAGTCGGCCGCGACGGCGGATGTGGCCACGCTCATCATGCTGACCAGGACCAGCATCGACGGGGCGTACTTGCGCGCCGTCTTGGCGGCACATTGAACAAGCGGGGAAGACATTGGAGAGACTCCTTGGTTTAGAAAACGCGTTCGAGGTCGTAGTCGTTGTTGCGGAAGCCCTTGATCTCGATGATTTCCGAGACGTGCCGCATTTCGCCGGAGCGGCGCATATGCACCACGTAGTTGAAGCACTCAGCGATCAGCTTGCGCATGTCATTCAAGTCCCAACGAGAGCCTGGCGGGATGCCAAGCATCGCCAGGCTTTCCATGCGGGAGAGGGCCGAGCGGGCATTGTTCGCGTGCAGCGACGCCATGCCGCCGTCGTGACCCGTGTTCAGCGCTTGCAGCAGGTCGAACGCCTCCCCGCCGCGGACTTCGCCAACGAGGATGCGGTCGGGACGGAAGCGCAGGGCGAGCGCGACCAGCTGTTGGGTGGTCACGTTCTTGTCGGTGTTGGAGAGCAGGCGGACCGTATTGGGTACGCGCGTTTTGAGCTCCATCGTGTCCTCGATGGTCAGGACACGCTCGCAGTCGGGAATGTTCTCGACCAGGGCGTTCAAGAATGTGGTCTTGCCGGAAGATGTGCCGCCAGCGACGAGGATGTTCTTGCGCTGCCGGACAAGCCCAATGAGGGCATCCTTGAGCGCTTCATCTTCGACAGAGCCCGTGAAGATGGGCTGATCGGTGTGTTTGCTGCGGGCGTGTCGGGACGAGAAGGCTCCCGCCTTGACATAGTCGCTGAGAGACAGGTTGGTCTCGCGGTGCCGGCGGATGCTCAGCGCATGACCGTCAATGGCGGTGGGCTGCATGACGGCGGCGATCCGAAGCCCTTTGTGGCCCGCATTGATGATGCCTTGTGCGGTGCCCCGCACCGCAGACTTCTGCACCGACGAAGCCAGGGAGCGAACAGCGCCTTCCAACTTGGCGGGCTCAATTCTCACGTCCAGTCGCGTCATCTCGCCGCGACGCTCCACCCAGATGCTGTCGTGCCGGTTGACCATGACTTCTGCCACATCCGACGCATCGATATAGGCGCGAAGCGGCGCCAGTGATTCGAAGAACATCGCGACCGCGCTTTCTTCGAGCTGGCTGAGTTGCAATATGGGGTGGTTGGAGACTGAGGATTCCATGCCCGCTATTGTTGGCGGGCGATGTATCGTGTGGCGCGTTGAAAGATATACGACTTTTGCCAGCTTTCTACGGTTCTTCGGCACGGCTCTGATCTGAGCCAACGCCTTGGTGTGGTGCGAAGAGGAAAGTCTGAGCATGCTCATGCTGTTTTCGCGGAAAGGGATACCAAAACCATCGGCTTTCCGGGTAATCCTCCTTCGGGGCAGTTGGATATAGGGTGCGACGGGAGAGGCAGCATCAAACGACGCCTCTAGCCGGCTCCCAAAGCCCGTCGCAGGATCCAGGCGTCGCTACAGCGTCCGGAGGTCTCTCAAGTGTCCTGCGTGATCTGGCGAGATCGCGGAGATTCTCGGAAAGCCGCGCAAAATCGCATGGCTTTCTGCGACCTGAAGGGGTGACTTCACTGCTTAAATTGGCGGCATCCCAAAGGACTGCCGCAGCATGCGCTTCTTCCGCAAAGATTCCGACAATGCCAAGCCCCTCGCCGTTGCGCCAGGGATGTATGGCAATGAAAGCCCCGAGCAGCTGATCTTCGATCGCACCACAAGAATCTCCGTGGAGCGCAACCATTGGAAGGTCGCAACCCTCGGCCTGGGCTGCATTGCGTTGGCGGCGATCATGACGCGTGAACCGCCGCCTTCGGTCGTGAAGGCTGTAGGCGTGTCGGCGGATGCGAGCGGCAAGCCGATCGTGCGAGAGCTTGAGGCGTTCCAGCCGGAAGGCATTCAGTTGCAATGGGCCCTCAAGGATCTCGTGACGCGCTGGTTCACCATCGAACCGATCCTGACAACCCAGGTCGAGGACTCACGGATGGCGCGCAACCTGCGTTCTGTCCGCGAACAGATGATCGGATCCTCTCGCAAGCAGTTCGAGGATTGGGTGGCAGAGGATGAACCGTTTCGGCAAGTCGGTGCGTCGGCAACCCTTGTCCGCGAAGTCAAGGTAACCAATGTGGCCGTCCTGCCCGACAGTACCGTCGCGGTGGAATTCATTACCACCACGACGGAGGACGGCTACAAGCCGCGCAAGATGCGGTACGCGATGACGTTCCGCTACCAGGTAAAACCGCCGACGAGCGACGCCGTGCTTGGCACGAATCCATTCGGTGTCCATCCCGTTTTCTTCAGCCTCCAGAAATCGCCGGCATGAAGCCGGGTCTACGCTCATGGATATCCGCAAGTCATCCCCGCTGAGTTCCCTGGTTGCCGCCGCTGTGATGGCGCTGACTCTTGCCATACCGGACGCGCACGCCGCCGATAAGCCGGTGCGCCGGGTCGGCGCCAGTGTCGCGGGCCTCGGCATCGGCGACATTAGCGACGCCATGAACCCGGCCAACCCCTTTAACGGCGGCGTAGAGCCGATCGCGCTGCCGGGTGACTCCCGCCTCGTCGTCTTTACCTACAACCGCGACCAGATCTTTCGTGTGCTGAGCGCGCCGCTGAAGATGACCACGATCGAGTTCCCCGAGGACGAGCAGATCGTTGGCGAGCCGGCGTGGGGTGAGAGCGTTCGTTGGGACTACGAAACCGATGGCCTGAACCATCTGTACGTGAAGCCCCAAGCGGCGGGTCTGGTGAATACCCTTTCAGTGAACACCAACAAGCGCAGCTACGAGTTCACGCTCGTATCGTCGCCGTTGGGCGGCATCTTCTACCAGAAAGTGCGCTTTCGTATCCCCACGACGTTTGCGGCCAAGGCCAAGGCGCGTAGTGATGCGAGAGGCGAGCGGGGCGAGGGGAGAGCTGATCTGGAGGGCGTTCGCAATCCGGATGCCCTTGCCGTAGGGCCTGAGCAGCTCAATTTCGAGTATTCCATCTCGGGCAGCGCCAGCTTCAAGCCGGAGGCAGCCTTTGATGATGGCAAGGCGGTGTGGCTGCGGATACCGAAGGGCGCGGACTGGCCGGTGCCGCTGGCCAAGGACGGCAGCGACTATGTGGTCGTGAACTTCATACGCCGTGGCGACTTTCTGGTCGTACAGCGGCTGGCGGAAGCCATCGCCCTGCGCTCCGGGAGCGAGGAGGTCAAGGTCGAGCGCGGTCGCCGGCGCATCCTGGGGCTGTTCTGATGCGCGATCGCACATCGTCCACCGGTGTCTCCGATGTGACGGATGCGCAGGAGCGCACCGTCAAGGGAAAGCTGCCGCGCAACATCGTCATGGCGCTGGGCGTGATCGCCGCCTTGCTGGTGGGCGGGCTCGGCTACTACTTCCAGTCGGTCAGCGAAGAGCAGTCCGATGCCAAGGCCGAGCAGGATCGGGCGGAGCAGCTGCGCCAACGGGCCAGCAGCGGCGACAACGGGCAGACGCTCGAGGCCACGATTCGTGATCAGGCGGCCAAGGCGCGTGCTGAAGCGGAGCGCCAACGCGCACTGGCAGTGAAGCCGGACACAGGCAGCGCGCCAGTGATGACGGCGAAGGATCTTGCCGCCCCGGCCAAAGCTGCAGCATCCGATGCGAAGAAGAACGAAGAAGACGATATCTTCACGGCCTCGATCTTCAAGAAGGGCATGCGCAAGTCCCAACTCGGGCAGGCCAAGGTGCCGGCCGGGCTTGCTGATCTGACCGATCCCGCGCAGATGCGGGCGCTGCAGCAAGCCGCCGTGGCCCGTGCCAGCACTGCCAACGGGGCGCCGGAAGCGCCGGAACTGGCCGTCTCGCCGGACAAGCAGTTTCTCCGCGAAGCAGGTGCCATGACGACCTTGCGCACCGGCTTCGACGGCAAGCTCCCGAAGTGCACGCTGAGCCGAGGCTTCGTCATCCCGGCAACGTTCGCGGGCGGCCTCAATTCGGACAAGCCGGGCGAATTCCGCGCGACCGTCTCGCAGGACGTCTACGACACGGTGAATGGGCGGTGCAAGGTGATCCCAGCCGGCAGCACCCTGGTAGGTGCCTACAGCGCCGAGGTCACGATCGGCCAGGAGCGCATCCTCGCCGCGTTCGTCCGTATGCAGTTGCCCAATGGGAAGACGGTGCCCCTCATGGGTATGCAAGGGGCGGACCCAAACGGGCACTCCGGCATCAGTGGAGACGTCAACAACCATTTCTGGAAGATCTTCAGTGGCGCCCTGGTTATCGGTGTCCTTCAGCAACGCTTTAATGACAGCAACACAGCCACAACCGTGGGACCGTCTGGCCTGACGACGTACGGCAATGCTGCCGGCCAGATTGCAGCGCAAACCGCATCCACCATCCTGAACCGCAACCAGAGCATCCGTCCGACGATCACGACCGAGCCGGGCCAGAAGATGATGGTGCAAGTCAAGCACGACATGGTGCTGGAGGCATATCGTGACTAAGACCATGCTCGCCCTGACCACGCTGGTACTCGCCGGCGCGGCACAGGCCGCAATGATTCAGGCTGTGATCAGCCCGAACGCCTTGGTAGTGCATGCCGATGGAAAAGACCGGCTGCACACCATCGCCGGAAAACCGGTCCTGTATTGCGGCCTCGACGCGTTTCTAGGCTGGTCGGCCAGGCTGGTTGGCGCATTGATCGAGCCCGGGGCCGAGGAAGGTCCAGTCGTCCAACTCGGCGGGAAGGCCGTGCCGATCGCTGTCCTCCTCGCACGCGAAGGCTGGCTGCGGCCGCCCATCCTCACCGAAGCAGCCCAAGAAGCGCTCGCGGAGCGCCGTGGCGGGTGGGGTTGCGCGCCGAAGACCGAGCCGTTTTCTCAGATGGGCCAACGAGTCGATCCCAAGATTACGGCTGGCATCGCGATGAATGAATCGGCATACCGCGGCCGCCCTTGGCCGTGGACCTTGAACGTCGCGGGGCGCGGCATGTTCTTCGCCACGCGCGAGGAAGCGTACGCGGCGGTCAACCGCCTGCTGGCCAGCCAGCGCTGCGATTTTGATGTCGGTCTTATGCAGGTGAACTGGTGCTATCACGGCAAGCGCTTCTCGTCGCCTTGGGAAGCGCTCGCACCGGCGACCAATATCCGCGTAGCGGAGGACATCCTGGCCGAAAACCTGCGGCGCAGCGGCTCCCCGATGAAGGCCGTGGCCTGGTACCACAGCGCCAATCCGGAGCGCGGCGGGCCGTACTTCGCTCGTTTCATGAACCACGTCGCCCAATTCCGATGATCAGGTCGCTTCTTCTCTCCGCGCTGGTGTTGATGGCGAGCGCTCACGCAGCGACCGACACCGAGCCGCTGGACTTCGATTACCAGGTCGTTGCGCGGGCTGCGGATCGGCCTGCCCTGATCTTCAATGACGGGCTCTCGACGTATATCCAACCGCGGCCGGGCCAAGTGGTGCAGGCTGACGGTGCCGCGCAGAACGGCCCGTACTGGGTGGTCGATGGTGTTCCCGATGTGGTGCGCTATTCGGCCAACGGCCAGGCGGTCGTGGCGCGTTGGAAGCGAGCCAACGGCTTTACGTCCGAGCCGGCCAATCCGCTGGGCGATCTGCCGCGCGCGGCGATCTCGGGCAGGCTGGCTTTGATCGGCAGCTATACGGGCTTGCCACTGGTGCGCGCGGGACGGTCGTCCCTGCCATTGGCGCAAATGGTCAAGTCTATTGCGCCTGCCGGTTGGACCGGCACGGCGCAGAAGGACATTCCGCTGACGGATGACGTCTCGATTGAGCTGCAGGGTGGCGAGAACTGGCTCCAGGCGCTCGCGCGGGTCCTCGATCGCCGCGATCTTTACGCCGAAGTGGATTTCACTCGCCGCAACATCGCACTGCGCGTTGCGCCTCCGAAGAGCTTCTCGGTGATGGGTGAAGCGTCGGCCGCGGGGACGGGTGGGCTGGTGCAAGCTTCTGCGACAGCAGCCCATATGGAGCCGGGCGGCCCAACAGAAGCCGCAGCGTCGGTGCCGGTGGCCGGAACGCCTTTGCCGGAGGGCCCGACCCTGGCATCGGCCTTCGGTGCCGTCGCAATCCGCGACAACAAGCAGGGTCGCATCGAGATTCGGCTCGAGCAGGAGCCCAGGGACCTGGTGTTGCGCGACGAGACCGATAGCAAGATCTGGACGAAGTGGGATGAGGCCCAGCGCGTGCTGTCCTTTGCCACCGTCGACCGGTTTACGGCGATAGCGGACGGAAAGTCCGTGAGTGTGCAGCGCGTGCCGGAGATTGACTACGTCTTCCCGCGAGAGAACGGCGCCGGGTTGGAAATGGCTTTCGAAAAGGACGGCACGACCTACCTGAGCTTCGCCAAATCGATGGTCAGCGTGTCGGTCTTCGGCGATGACCACCAGCGCAACGGTGAGCAAAAGGACCGCTACTACAAATTCAACGGCATTGCGGCGCGATTGACGGTGATCGCCGACGGAAACGTGGTCTACGTGGATCGCGTGCCGCAAGTGCGGTTCAAAGAGCAACCCGGGAAGGTGGCGCTGTGATGATTCGCAGGATCGGAGCGCTGATCGTCACCTCACTGCTGGCTGGGACTGCCTATGCCGACTGCCTGGACGATGCCGCCGTATTCCACGGTGTCAGCCCGCCGCTGCTGCGGAGCATCGCCATCCAAGAGTCCGGCATGAGGCCGTGGGTGACTAACCGAAATACGAACGGCTCAGAGGATATTGGGCTCTTGCAAATCAACTCGATTCACTTGCCGCGGCTGAGCAAGTACGGCATTACGCGGGCCCACCTCTTCGATGGCTGCGTGAATGCCTACGTCGGCGCCTGGATTCTGCGCGAGAACATCCAGCGCTTCGGCCCGACATGGAAGGCGGTTGGCGCATACAACGCCGCGTCGCCCGACAAGCAGTTGCGGTACGCCAACCAGATCCATGCCCGGTGGCAGGCGCTGCAACGTGCCGCATTGCGGTAGTCCATTCCGTTCATTCGAAAGCATAGCTATGCGCCAATCCAACCGAACCATCCGCATCGCCGGGGCTATTGCCTCGCTGGTCACCAGTCTGTGCGTCACGCCGGCCGCCAACGCTTCCAAGGCACCCAGCGCGCATCCAGCACAACAACTGTCGAGCGATGGGTGGCAGTCGTTGCAGCCCGAGCGCACCAGCAAGGCCGCCGGCGGGGAGGCACTGCTGGCCGCTGTGTCGCCCATGAGGACCACTGTAACAGGCAGCGCCGTGTTGGGCTCCGGTGACACCTCGCCCGCTGCGGCGGCCGTCGCGCCGGTGGCTCATGAGTTCAGACTCCTCAAAGGGGAGCCCCTCCAACAACAGCTTCAAGGCTGGGCTACCCGGGCTGGCTGGACAGTGGCATGGAACGTCCCGGACGGTTGGATCGTCCCCGGCGACAAAGCTTACGGCAGTGACTTCGAAACGGCCGTCAAGCGTGTCGTCGAAGAGCTCGCGAGCAATGGTGCGGACGTGGTCGGCGATAGCTGGCGCGGCAACCGCACGGTGATCATCAGCCAAAACGGAATAGTGCAATGAGTATGCGAAGGAAACGCTTTACGGCGGCTGCCGTGGCGGCCGCCACGTTGATGTCCGGCTGCGGCGTGATCGAAACACGCAATGTACAAACTGCGATCGGCAGTGAGGCCAACGCGCACTATGCCGATGCGCCGCGCAGCCGGCCGGTGTTCCGTGTGCATGAGGGCGCATGGCTGATGGGAGAGAAGGTTCGCGCAAGCAAGCCACAACCGGACATTTACAGCAAGCATGTGGTGTTCAAAGGCAGCATCGGCTCGCTGACCGAGGCCGCCAACTGGATCGCGCAAAGCGTCGGTGTGCGCGCCACCGTGGACGCGTCGGCGCTGCCAGTCATCCCGGCTCAAGTACAACCGGCATCCGGGCCACGACCAAGTGGGCCTATCCCGATGGGTGGGGCTCCGCGTGTGGTGGACCTGGGTGCTCCGCTGGCCGGCGGAGCCTCGGTATCGGCGAATGGCGCAAGCATGGCGCCGGCATTGCCGTTGACCCTGCGCTATGAAGGCAATTTCAAAGGATTTCTGGAGGTGCTTGAGGCGCATTTTGTCGCGTGGTCTCGCTATAACGACGGCACCGTGACGTTCTTCAGGACCGAGACGCGTACCTACATGCTTCCGAGCCTTGCGGACTCCTCATCCATGGCCGGATCGATCACCACCTCGGACAGCAGTTCCGGCGGCATGTCCGGTGCCAGCAGCAATGGCAGCGGTGCTGGCGGGACCGGCGCGGGTAGGAGCGGTCAGTCGACGAACATGTCGGTCGAGATGAAGCCCTGGGAAACACTCCAGCACACGGCAAAGGCGGTTGCCGGCGCCAGTGCTGAGGTCGTTGTTGACAAGAACTTGGGCACTTTGACGGTCACTGGCGACCCCGTACAGTGCGATCGCGTCGAGCAGTTCGTGAAGAGCCTGGCTGCCATGTATGGCAAGCAGGTTGCCATCGATGTGCAGGTCTATGAAGTCCGCGTAACGCGCGAGGACAACTACGGCCTGAACCTGTCGCTCGCTTACCAAAGCTCGAGCGGCCACACCGGCGTCTCCTTCAGCTCGCCCAGCACGCCGACTATCTCCGGCAGCGCCTCGCCCATGAACCTGGGCGCAACGATCATGAGCGGCCCCCTGGCAGGAAGCAAGGCCGTGGTCCAGGCGCTCTCCAGCCTCGGCAACGTGTCGCAGGTGGTGTCGCGCTCAGGCGTCACCCAGAACGGCAAGGTGCTCGCCCTGCAGACGGCAACCCTGCAGGACTACGTGCCGCAGTCGCAGACGACGTTGGCAGCGAATGTCGGCTCGACCAGTTCCATCCAGACAGGCACCGTGACCTATGGCTTTACCAGCGCGTTCCTGCCCAAGGTCGTCGATGGCCGGATCCTGATGAACTTCGATATGACGTTGTCGGACCTGCTTCCGCTGCAGCGGTTCAACGCAGGCGGCGACGCGAATCAGACCAGCGTGCAGCTGCGCACCATGCCGACCAATCGCTTCGCGCAGTCGGTAAGCCTCAAGCCGGGCGAATCCCTGGTGCTGACAGGCCTGCGCAATCAGAAGGCAGCGACGACCAACAACGGCGTCGGTGAGCCATGGATGGCTGCTCTTGGTGGCGGTGTCGGCGCCACCAGGGGAGACACGGTCATCGCAATCGTGATCTCGGCTCGCCTCCTGTAACACAGAGACAACACTATGCAGAAACGCGCATTGAATCTTCGTTGGGCTGCGGCTGCCTTGACCATCGCCGTTGCTTGTCTGTCGGCGACCGCCACGACCACTGCGGCTCTCGCGTCGCCCAATCCGGCTGCTGCCGCAGTTGCCTCAGTTGGGGCTGCCCACGTGACCTCGCCCCCGGCTTCCAGTCCGACGGCGAAATCGGTCACGGATCCTACCGCAGCGATCGCTGCAGCGAGTGCGACTGCAGGCACCACTGCAGGCGCTCCGGTCGAAGCCACCCAGCCGTCTCGGAACACGGATGCGCCGGAGCTGGCCACCCTGCAGTCGCAGCTCGCGCTGTGGAAGGCCCGTGCGGAGATCGCCAAGTACAAGGCGGAAGTGAAGCGCGCGGAGGACTCGATCACGGCCGCACCTGCGGGGGCGCCGCAGCCAGGCGGGGCACCTTCAATTTCGCTGACCGGTCCGATGCCGACGGGTGGGGCCAGCCCAAGGCTGTCAGATGGGACACGCCTCGTGTCGCTACGCGCCTTCGACGGCCACTACAACGCCATTCTCGATGTCGACGGGCGTACCGTGCCGGTTCAAGCCGGTGACACGCTGGATGGCGGCTGGAAGGTGGTGAGCATCGATGACGCCGGCGTGAGGCTTGCCAACGGCAAGCGCGTGCGCACGCTGAGGCCCTGAGCCATGGCCGAGATCCTGTCATTCCCCGGGCTGAAGGGCGGCTTTGCTATTGGGTTGTCCTGGCTGCACGAGGAGGCACAGCCTACCAATAGCGCCTTGCGTGCAAGCGCTCTGGAGCTTGGCCGCAATGTTCGTTGGGGCGTGGTCCATGAAAGCGCCGAAGGTGCGGTCCAAAGTGGCTTCTGCGAACCCATGGCCGGCGCGAAGCCTGCTGGGCTAAAGCCGCTCGCCGCCATCGTGGCGAGCCAGCATCGTCAGCCATGGATGGGCCTCTTTCACCTGCAAGGCAGCCGCTGCTGGTATGTGGCGGTCAGACAAGGCCATGCCGTCATTACCGGTGGAGATCAAGTCGGCACTCTGGAAGAGTTGACTGCAGTCCGCGCGCAGCATCGGGCGCTTGGCGAATGGACGGAGGTTGAGGGGACGCTGCGCGACCTGGCGGCGATGGCGCGTGCGTCGAAGGGCGTGTCGGCCATGCGGGACGTCCTGACGGGGCCATGGAAGTCGACCGCTTACGTCGCGGCGGCGATCGCGGGGACAGCCGCGCTCGCCGGGGGCGGGTGGTATTGGTATGACCAACAGCAAAAGGCGGAGCGCGAAGCCCAGCTGATGCGTCAACGCGCAATCGCCGCCGCGCAGCGTGCCAATGAGGCCGCGCAGCAACGGGTGTTGCCTTGGGTGGAAGAGGCCGCGCCGGCGGCCTTCCTTCAGGCATGCCGCCGTGCGTGGGACAACCAGGCGCTCGCTGAGGCTGGGTGGACGCTCGCCGGATGGCACTGCAAGCGAGCCACCTCGACGACCATGACGATCGAAACGAACTGGAAGCGGGATGGCGGGATCGCCGCCAATGCGCCGGGTGTGCTCACGTCGGACGGCAATCAGGCGAATGCCTCGTCAAATGTCCCGGCTGCCTTTCTGCCTTCGGCGTCGGCTGTTCATTCCGTTGCGGATGCACAGCGGTCAATGTGGACCTACGCGCACGGCAGTGGCGTGGGCTTGCAGTTGACCATGCCGCCCGCGCTGCCTCCGTCAAATGGCAATCCACCGGTTGATCCCTGGCTTTCCATGACAGCAGATATCTCGTTCGGCGCACCGCCTTGGCTCGGCACGGGCGGAGGTCTTGATGCCGTGCCTGGCTTGCGGCTCACGGAAGTCAGCTACGACGCAGCCACTCAGGCATGGAAGGGAACCGGGAAGCTATACGCACTGCGGGACGGTGCATCGCCGCCGGTAGCGGCCAATCACAACGTCGGAAAACCACGATGATCGGGACCATTTCGCGCCTGTGGCGCAATCCGAGCCGAGATCCTGCCCGTTTCACGGCAATTGCCTTGCGGGCCGAGCCGTCGGTGAAATCCGACGTGCTGACCTTGCCGCCGCCACCGGATGTGTTGGCGCCCCATATCCTCTATCCGAAGACCATTCCGGCAACCTTCGACCGCGTTGCCTGCAACATGAACCGCCTGACGGCTGAGCAAGCGGCGGCTCTGCGTCAGCGCGCGTCCGAGAGCGGACTCTATGTCGAGAATCTCGTCGAGGAGTTCGGCCTCACCAATGATGAAGTGCAGCAGGTGCTGGCGGTGCACGGTTGCGAAATCTACGTGGACGCGCGGCACTTTGGTACGCCTCGCTTCCTTACCTGGGAAGCGAAGCTGCGGCGCAGCGGTGCGGCGCCACAAGTGCGCAAGGTGTCCGCGCAGGAACTCTCGGTATTGCGGCAGCAGCGCGGTACAGGCCTGTTGCAGGATGCAGACCTGCATACGTTGAGCCTGGCGCGCCGGCTGATTGCCGATTGCGCCGTGCTGGTCGCCTCGGATATCCACATCCTGGTCCGTGAGCACCATACCGAGATCCAGGTGCGGGTCAAAGGGGACCTGCGCACGGTCGCCGCCCTGTCCATGCGCAGGGAAGAGGGGGAGCGACTGATCCGGGCAATGTACACGGGCTTGGCCACCGTGAAGGCCGCTACCTACAATCCGCTGGACGTCCAGGATGCGCAGATTGCCGGCGACGCGCTGCCCGGCACGGGCCTTTCCAGTGTGCGGATCGTCCGCGGGCCGGCCTATCCGGTGGAGAGCGGCGGTGGCTTTCTCGTGGCGCGCCTGCAATACCGGGAACATCACCAGGGAGCCAAGAAGTCCGAAGCGCTCGAGGCGGCGAAGCGATTGGACCTTCGGATGCCAGAGAGTCCGATGGGCGATTTCAAGCTCGGCGAGATGGGATACACGCCCTTACAGGTGGAACTGATCTCGCAGTTACTTCGTCGGCCCATGGGGGTGATCGTCGTGACGGGCCCAACCGGCAGCGGCAAGACGACGACGCTCTTCGAGTGCACCCGCCACCAGGCCCGTCTATTCCCCCAGAAGCGGCTGGTCACGATCGAGAACCCGACCGAGTACCCGATGGACTGGGCGATCCAGCTTGTCACGGAAAGCGAACGCTTTCCGGAGATGCTGCGCATGACACTGCGGATGGACCCGGATGCCGTACTGCTGGGCGAAATCCGTGGTGTTGAAGAGGCGATCGCAACGCTGCAGGCCGCGGCCACTGGTCACCTGGTACTGACCACCCTGCACGTGACCGATCCGTTCGAAACCTTCTTGCGGCTCGTCATGCTCGACCACGTGCGTCTGGCGATGGACGTGATCTGCAATCACAACCAGGTCATCGGTCTGATTGCGCAACGGATCGTCCCGTTGCTTTGCTCGGAATGCTGCGTGCCAATTGAAAGCGCGGCAGAACCGCTGCCGGACTACATGATGCGTGCGATGCGCTCTTGGGGGGATCTGTTTGGCGTGCGCGTTCGCGGCGCAGGGTGCGAACACTGCCATGGCGAAGGCATTGTCGGTCAGCAGGCAGTGGCAGAGGTCGTAGTGACCAACGAGGCGCTGATGCAAGACTGCATCAACGACGGGGTGTTGGCGGCGAGGCGCAACCACAGGGCGCGGCCCGGCTCCGACAAGCCGATGATCGCTCACGCCATGGACCTGGTCCTGGCCGGCCGGCTCGATCCGGTTGACGCCGAGCGAAATGTCGATGCCATTCCGATGCGGGAGCAAGTGTGAACGGATTGTCCTGGGGAATGCGGCGGCGCCTGTATCAGCAGGCATCCAGCCAGTTGGAGAATGGGCTGACTCTCGCGCAGGTTCTGGAGGATTTCCGCGAACGGCAAGCTCGGCGCGGCAGAAAGCGCGCGGCCGAGGCGGCGAACGAGGTGGGTCGCCAGGTACGCGACGGCAAGACACTGATGGCGGCAATGGGCGCAAGCCTTAGCGATCTCGAGCGCAGCGTGCTGGACGCGGGTGAGAGGGCGGGGCAATTGCCGGAAGCGATGCGGCTCGTGCTGGACGTTCGGGACCTGACGACACGCCTTCGTCAGAAGCTACAGGCGAGCTTCTTCGCGCCAACGGTGTATCTCGTGACGCTCTACGTGGTCTTGCTGCTGATCGGGGGATACATCGTCCCGCAGTTCCTCGATGTACTGCCGCTCCAAAGATGGACGGACTGGGCCTATGCGATGTACTGGATGGGGCAGTTGGCGGTGGGGTGGCCAGCGCCAGTGATTTTCGGCGGGATCGGTGCATATGCCGGCTGGAGTTGGTGGGCGCTGTCTCGATGGACGGGGCCGGGCAGGCGAGTCTGTGACCGGCACGTGTTCCCGTTCACGGCGTACCGAGAGATTACTGGCTTCACCTGGCTGATGTCCTTCGTCGCACTGTTGCGGGCGAACGTACCTGACACCGTTGCGCTGGAGGGACAGATCAGCTCGGCGTCGCCCTGGCTGGCGTCACGGCTGCGGCCGATCCGTCTTGGGCTTGCTGATGGTCTGGACCTGGCGGAGGCCATGCGTCAGGCCGGCAATGGATTCCCGTCCTTGGATCTAATCGACGAAATCGGCGCATATGCGGGCTTCGATGACTTCACCGAAAAGATCACGGTGGCCGTGCGCCAAAACGCTGAGGTCATCGAGCGGCAGTTGCTCGCCAAAGGGATGGTCATGTCCGCGATCTTCACCGGGTTGATGTTCCTGGCCTTCGTGGTGCTGCAGCTCGGCTCCAACTCTCTCTCATCGATCCTCACGTCCTCGATGGGACAGTTCTAACAAACGGCTTATTTCAAACTCAAAAAGGGGTATCGAATGGATGGAATTCTCGGGCGCATCGTCGCCATTGTCTTGGGCCTGCTCGCACTGGTTGGCATTGCCTACGCGGGTTACAACGGCTTTCAGACCCATAAAGCCGGTGTAGTCGCGACCAACCTCACGCAGCTGATTACGAACGCTCGTGCCGGATTCTCGCAAGGGAACAACGGGTATACCAACTTCACGACGGCGAACATCGCGGCCATGGTTACTGGCGGCATGTTTCCGACGGACATGGTGCGCGGTACGACGCTGGTCGATCCGTGGGGCAATGCAGTGACGCTTTCGTCCGCCAACAATGGCTCGCAGGGCGTGATCACCTTCGGCGGCGGCAACGCACAGACCGCAAAGCAATGCGTAAGCGCAGCCGTGGGTCTCAAGGACTATGTGACGCTGACAGTCGGCTCGACGACGTTCAACCAGGCCAACCTTCCCGACCAGGCGACCGCCGGCGCGGCCTGTAGCGCCACGGCGACCTTCGCTCTGACATTCCAGTGAGTAAGGCGAGCGTGCGGCTACAGCGACCGCTTCTGCATCGGTATCACATCCACGATGGAAGGCAACGTAATCGAGCATGGCACTTTAGGGGTATGACGTGGATGGGATTCTTGGTCGGATCATCGCGATTGTTCTGGGCCAGTTGGCACTCATTGGTAGTTTCCTACGCGGGGTACAACCGCATCCAGAGCCACAAGGCCGGGGCAGTGGCAACCAACATTGCACAGCTGAGCACGATTGCCCGCGCAGGGTTCTCGCAGGGCTACGACGGCTCCACCGAACTTCACGACGGCGATCGTTCCGTCGATGATTACCGGCGGGTGTTCCCGACGGACATGGTTCGCAGCACCACGCTGCTCGATTCCTGGGGCATGCCATGACGCTGTCTTCTGCCAACGGTGGCTCGCAAGGGGTAATTCAGTTTGGTGAAGGCGGCGGTCGGACCGCAAAGCAGGGCGTGAGCGCGGCCCTGCTTCTCAAGGACTGCCGCCTTTACGCTCACCTTCCAGTGAGGTCGAGGGCCCGTGCTGGTTCCTCAGGAGAAATGTCATGGGTTACCTGATCATGCCCATCGCCACGGTCCTGTTTTGTCTTGGATTCGTGGCGCAGCTCGCGCAGTTGTCGCAAGCGGCGCCCGGTGCCGGTGTGCCCGGTCGCATGGAATCGGTGGCAACCATCACCGCACAGCAGGCGCAGGCCTACGGCGCAGCCTGCGTAGCTACGGCCGGCGCGACGCCCGGCCTGGTCGGAGCAAGTGTCACGCCGGTGCTGCCGGCGGGCATGGTGACTCCTGCCGGCGCGGGCTGCATGGCCGTGGCCAACCCAGCTGGGGGGCGGGACGTGTACGGCTATGTGCGCGTGTCCTCAGGGGCGGGCGCGTCGCTGCTCGGCACCACCCAAGGCAGCCTGGCGTGGTTCCGCGTCCGAAGTCAGGGCACGGGCGTCAATCTTGCAACCGGCATGGCGTACAGCGTGCCGGCGAACATTCCCGTTGGGGCGCTGGTCCACTGGGTCCAGCTGAACACCTGAGAAACGCATGGAAGCGATACTCGGATATCTCATCGCGCTGATGCTCTCGATGCTGAGCCTTGCCGGCTTCGCGACGTGGGCGAAAGCCGGCGTCACGAACGTGCAGACCGCAGCCGCGGCGAGCCAGATGCTGGTTTTCGATAAGGCCGCCCTGCAGTTCGTGCAGGACGAAGCCGCAACGCTGGTCGCCCAGGCCACGGCGAGTGTGCCGGTGTCGGTCACGCCGGCGATGCTAGTCAATGGTGGCTATCTGCCCGCTGGTTTCTCAGTGACGAACGTGTTCGGGCAGACGTGGTTGCTCCAGGTCATGCAGCCAACGCCAAACAACCTGCAGGCGCTTGTCACATCGCAGGGCGGCCGTGCCATCACAGACACGCGCCAGCTGGTGCAGATCGCTGCGCAAGCCGGTGCGCAGGGCGGCTTCGTACCATACGCAGGGCAGAACGGAGACCCGACGATGGTGCCAACCAGGGCCTATGGGGCGTACGGCGCGTGGCAGGTGCCGCTGGCGAACTACACCAACCCGGGGAGTGGCCGGCTGGCTTCGTTGTTGGCCTTCACCGGAGCGCAGGCCAATAACGGGTATCTGTACCGGGTCCAGGTACCGGGGCATCCCGAGCTGAACCAGATGCAGACATCGCTCGACCTGGGCGGCAATGACGTCAACAACGCAAGGCGGGTGTCGGCAAACACATCCCTCACAAGCAACGGTGAGACATACCTGACCAGCACCGGAAGCCCAGGCAGCGCATGCGGTGTCGACAAATCGATCCGGACGAGCACAACGGGAACGGGGCTCGTGATTTGCTTCGGCGGCATTTGGCAGCCGATCGGCACGGCCGTCACGAATGTGACCGACGGTACGTGGTGCGGAAACAATGGCCAGCTTGCCACGAGCGGTACAAACGTCGGCTACATCTGCAAAGGGAACCGGTATGTCGCGTTGACCAACGGGTTGGGGAACTTGTCGATCACGCGGAAATTCGAGAACGTATCGGATGGAATGACGTTCTCTAAGGACAACTGCCCTGGCGGCACCGCTTGGGCGATGTACACACCAAGGCAGGAAATGGTGAATATCACTGGAACCGTAATGCCGCCCATTCAAGGAACGTACTTCTCAGTGAACGACTATGGCACCTACTGGTACGCGCAGGCAAGCGCCATGTCGCCAGCGGCTTGGTATAGCGGCAACGATACCGGGGCTCTTGGAGGGCAACTGCTGGGCACCGTCACGACAGGCTGCATGTACTAGAAGCAAGATCGATCTATGAAGCGCATTCTTTTGGCGAGCGTTCTCGCTGCCGAATTCTCAACAGCGGCCGCACAGTTGTACACGTTTCCGGCGTCACCAATGACAGTGGCAGACTGTCCTGCCGGGAAGATCTGGCTCGTCCAGAATGGTCTGGCCACTTGCGGCGCTCCGGCACCGCCCCCGCCGCCACCACCT
>NZ_JBYTAH010000102.1:0-19502 GCF_058787975.1 Cupriavidus sp. FW305-26 | reverse complement strand
GGGGTGGCCTTACTGGGTGGGGCTGGCGGCGGCTGCGGGTTGCGCCGGGTATCATTACACGCTGATTCGTGACCGCGACCGGATGCGGTGTTTCGCGGCGTTCCGGCATAACAACTGGCTGGGGGCCTGTGTGTTTGCGGGGACGGCGGTGGCTTATGCAATTCGCTGATTAGATCCCGCTGGTTTTCTCCCCTCTCCCGCTTGCGGGAGAGGGGAGCGTTCACATGGGGCGGCGGCCAGGTCAGAGCGCCCGCGGTTTGGCCGCGCCTCAATCCTTCCCGAACTCCGCCCCCATCTCCTTGCCCCGCGCCGCGGCAGCATGCATCGCGCGCACGAAGGCATCACCAATGCCCGAAGCCTCCATCGCCGTCAGCGCCGCATACGTCGTGCCGCCCTTGGACGTCACGCGCTCACGCAGCGTCGACACCGGCTCGGAAGACTGCCCGGCCAGGGTAGCAGCGCCACGGAAGGTCTCTACCGCCAGTTCGCGGCCTTGCTCCGCCGTCAGGCCCAGCTCGGTGGCGGCGCGTTCCATCGCCTCGATAAAGTAGAAGACATAGGCCGGCCCACTGCCGGAAATGGCGGTGACCGCATCGATCTGGTCATCCCCATCCACCCATACGCACTTGCCGACGGCCTCGGCCACCGCGCTGGCGATCGCGCGGTCTTCGGCCGACAGCCCGACCGGCGCGGCCAGCCCGGTCATGCCCATGCCGGCCAGCGCCGGCGTATTCGGCATCGCCCGCACCAGCCGGGCGCGCCCGTCCAGCCAGCGCTCCATGTCCTGCAGCCGGATGCCGGCGGCCACGCTGATCACCAGGTTGCCCTTGCCGCTGGCCGGCAGGATCGGCAGCAGCTGCGCCGCGGCGTCGCGGAACTGCTGCGGCTTGACCGCCAGCACCAGCACGTCGCAGGCGCCGAAGGCGGCATCCGGCGCGCCGGCGGCATGCACGCCGAGGTCGCGCGCCAGGCGTTGCTGGGCCTCGGGGAAGGGGTCGACCACGCGGATCGAGCCGGCCGGCACGCCGCGGGCGATCAGGCCGCCGATCAGTGCGGTGGCCATGTTGCCGCCGCCGAGAAAGCCAAAGGTAAGGGTATCGAGCATGGAGATCCGTTGGGGGGCTTGAAGGGAATGGACTGGGCGCGCCGGACTACGGGTATTGGCGCGCTCCGAAAATGGCGGTGCCGATCCGCACCAGCGTGGCGCCCTCGGCGATGGCGGCTTCCATGTCGCCCGACATGCCCATCGACAGCGTGTCGAGGTCCAGGCCGTCGGTGCGCAGCGCCTGCAGCATGGCGCGCATGGCCGCGAACGGGCGGCGCTGCGCGGCGGGGTCGTGCTCGGGCTCGGGGATGGCCATCAGCCCGCGCAGGCGCAGGCCTGGCAGCGCGGCGACGGCATGTGCCAGGCCGGGCACCTCTGCCGGGGCGACGCCGCTCTTGCTGGCTTCGCCGCTGATATTGACCTGGATGCAGACCTGCAGCGCGGCCATGCCGGCCGGGCGCTGGGCCGACAGCCGCTCGGCGATCCTGAGCCGGTCGACGGCGTGCACCCAGTCGAAATGCTCCGCCACCAGGCGGGTCTTGTTGCTCTGCAGCGGGCCGATGAAATGCCATTGCACGCGGTGGCGCAGGTCGGCCAGCGCGGCGATCTTGTCGACGCCTTCCTGGACGTAGTTTTCGCCGAAAGCGACCTGTCCGGCGGCGTATGCGGCCCTTATGCGGTCGGGGGGAACGGTCTTGGAAACCGCCAGCAGGGCGATGTCCGCGGGCTGTCTGCCGGCTTGTTGTGCGGCCGCCGCGATGCGCTGGTGAACGGCTTGCAAGTTGGCGGCAATTACAGACATAATCCGGCGAACATACAAAAGAAAGTACGCAAAGTACTGATAACTAGGGTGGGGTCATTATAGATGGACATCGCGCAGCTATTGGCTTTCGCTGTCAAGAACAAGGCGTCTGATCTTCATCTCTCCGCGGACATGCCGCCGATGGTGCGGATCCACGGCGACATGCGCCGGATCAACATCGCCTCGATGACGCACAAGGATGTCCACGCCATGGTGTACGACATCATGAGCGACACCCAGCGCAAGGCCTACGAAGAACGCCTCGAAATCGATTTCTCGTTCGAGATCGCCGGCCTGTCCCGCTTCCGGGTCAATGCCTATAACACCCAGCGCGGCGCCGCCGCGGTGTTCCGTACCATTCCCTCCAAGGTGCTCACGCTCGAAGAGCTGCGCGCGCCCGCGGTGTTTGCCGACCTGTGCATGAAGCCGCGCGGGCTGGTGCTGGTGACGGGCCCGACCGGCTCGGGCAAGTCCACCACGCTGGCGGCGATGGTCGACCATCGCAACGAAAGCGACATGGGCCACATCCTCACGGTGGAGGACCCGATCGAATTCGTGCACAGCTCCAAGAAGAGCCTGATCAACCAGCGCGAGCTGGGGCCGCACACGCATTCGTTTGCCAACGCGTTGCGCTCGGCACTGCGTGAAGACCCGGACGTGATCCTGGTGGGTGAGCTGCGCGACCTGGAAACCATCCGCCTGGCGCTGACCGCGGCCGAGACCGGCCACCTGGTCTTCGGCACGCTGCACACCAGCTCAGCGGCCAAGACCATCGACCGCGTGGTCGATGTGTTCCCGCCCGAAGAGAAGGACATGGTGCGCACCATGCTGTCGGAATCGCTGGAGGCGGTGATCTCGCAGACGCTGCTGAAGACGCGCGACGGCAATGGCCGCACCGCCGCGCACGAGATCATGATCGCCACGCCCGCGATCCGCCACCTGATCCGCGAGAACAAGATCGCGCAGATGTACTCGATGATGCAGACCAGCAGCGGGCTGGGCATGCAGACGCTGGACCAGTGCCTGTCTGACCTGATCAAGCGCAGCGTCATCAGCTACAACGACGCGCGCGCCATCGCCAAGAACCCCGACGCGTTCATGGGCTGAGGCCCGCTCCCCAGCAGGACACCGACATGCTCGATCGCGAATCCGCCGCCAAGTACATCAACGACCTGCTGGAGCTGATGGTCAGCAACCGCGGCTCGGACCTGTTCATTACCTCTGACTTCCCGCCGGCGATCAAGGTCGACGGCAAGATCAAGCCGGTGTCGCAGCAGCCGCTGAACCCGACCCAGGCGCTGGGCCTGGTGCGCTCGGTGATGAACGAGCGCCAGGTGCAGGACTTCGACACCAGCCGCGAATGCAATTTCGCGATCACCGCGCCCAAGGCCGGGCGCTTCCGCGTGTCGGCCTTTATCCAGCAGGGCAAGGCCGGCATGGTGGTGCGCACCATCAATACGCGCATTCCCTCGGTGGCCGACCTGGACCTGCCGGCGACGCTGCATGAGGTGGTGATGGCCAAGCGCGGGCTGGTGATCGTGACCGGCGCCACCGGCTCGGGCAAGTCGACCACGCTGGCGGCAATGCTGGATCACCGCAACGCGCATTCGTACGGCCATATCATCACCATCGAGGATCCGATCGAGTACGTGCATGCGCACCAGAACTGCATCGTCACGCAGCGCGAGGTCGGCATCGATACCGAGTCCTGGCACGTGGCGCTGAAGAACACGCTGCGCCAGGCGCCCGACGTGATCCTGATCGGCGAAATCCGTGACCGCGAGACCATGGAGTACGCGATGCAGTACGCCGAGACCGGCCACCTGTGCCTGGCCACGCTGCACGCCAACAATGCCAACCAGGCGATCGACCGCGTGGTCAACTTCTTCCCCGAGGAAAAGCGCCAGCAGCTGCTGATCGACCTGTCGCTGAACCTGAAGGCGATGATCTCGCAGCGCCTGCTGCCGCGCGCCGGCAAAAAGGGGCGCGTGCCGGCGGTGGAGATCATGATCGGCACGCCGCTGGTGGCCGACCTGATCTTCAAGGGCGAGATCCACGAGCTCAAGGAAGTCATCAAGAAGTCGCGCGAGCAGGGCATGGTCTCGTTCGACCAGGCGCTGTTCGACCTGTACGAGGAAGGCAAGATCACCTACGAGGACGCGCTGCGCAATGCCGACTCGCTCAACGACCTGCGCCTGATGATCAAGCTGCACAGCGCGAGCGCCAAGGACACCGACCTGGGTGCCGGCACCGAGCATCTCAATGTCATCTGATTCGTGCACGGTGATGCGCATGGCGTTATGCTTGGGCCACGCAAGGGCCAGTTCCGGCCCCAGGAGTCTGCCATGAGCAATGTCTACCAGTTCGAAGCCAACTCGCTGGCCGGCCAGCCGGTACCGCTGTCGCAGTTCCAGGGCAAGGTGATGCTGGTCGTCAACACCGCCAGCGAATGCGGGTTCACGCCGCAGTACGAGGGCCTGCAGAAGCTCTACGACGAATACCACGAGCGCGGCCTGGAGGTGCTGGGCTTCCCGTGCAACCAGTTCGGCAAGCAGGAGCCGGGCGATGCGCAGCAGATCGGCCAGTTCTGCGAAACGCGCTTTGCGGTGCGCTTCCCGATGTTCGCCAAGATCGACGTGAACGGTGCCGACGCCCATCCGCTGTACCAGTGGCTGACCACGGAAAAGCGTGGCGTGCTCGGTACCCAGGGCATCAAATGGAACTTCACCAAGTTCCTGCTGCGCCGCGACGGCACGGTGTTCAAGCGCTATGCGCCGACCACCAAGCCCGACGAGCTGCGCGCCGATATCGAGATGCTGCTGTCCGACCCGGCTGCCTGAGCGGGACTAGGTGCCGCTGGCGCGCACCGCGCGCAGGAAACCGTTGAGCGAGCGGTCGGGCGTTTCGTGGAAATGGTCGTCCAGCATGCGGATGGCGCGGCAGCGGTCCAGCCGGAAGCTGCGATAGTCCGAGCGCGTGGTGCACCACGTCGCCAGCAACCAGGCATTGCCCCAGAAGAACAGGCCCAGCGGCATCACCACGCGTTCGGTGATGCGCTGCTGCACATCGCAATAGTCGAGCAGCAGCAATTTCTGTTCGCCCAGCGCCCCGTGTACCACGTCGAAGGCCTCGCGCACATGCGCCTGGTTGACGTATTCCGGCGCGAACACGCGGCTTTGCTGCGCTGCCAGCCGGCGCGGCGGCGGCAGCGCGGCCATCAGTTTTTCCAGCGCGGGATCGGCCGCGGCGGCCAGCGCGCCGCCGCCCCAGGCTTTCAGGAGGCGCAGGCCGGCGACCAGTGCTTCGACTTCCATGGCGGTGAACATCAGCGGCGGGACATCGAAGTCGGCGCGCAGCCGGTAGCCGATGCCGGCCTCGCCCTCGACCGGCACGCCTGACAGCGACAGCGCCTGGATATCACGGTAGACGGTGCGTTCCGATACCCCGAGCCGCTGCGCCAGCAGCGCCGCCGTGGTCAGGCGGCGGCCGCGCAGCACCTGCACGATCTGGAACAGGCGGTCGGCGCGGCGGCTCATCGGGGGCGGCTTGCCATCGGGGTCAGGCGGCCACGGGCTCGTGCAGCCCGATGCGGTTGCCTTCGCTGTCGGTGATATGGGCGATGCGGCCGATCTCGCCCGGCAGGCGCAGCGGCCCGAACACCGTCTTGCCGCCGGCGCGCGCGGCGCGCTCCAGCAGCACATCCAGTTCCGGCGCATGCAGGTACGGCACCGCGCCGTAGTAGTTGCTGGGGCGATAGCCCTCGCCGGCGACCAGCGCGCCGCCCGGGTCGGGGTGGGGGAACACGGCCATGTCGACCTGGCTCATGGTCTCGCGGCGCAGCTGGATATTGAACACCTGCTCGTAGAAGCCGACCGCGCGGCTCATGTCGACGACGGGGATTTCCAGCCAGTTGATCAGACGGTTGCTCATGACAGACTCCTTGGTTCCAGGTGAAGGGGAGTGGGGAGCTCGCATCATGCGCGGGGGCTGCTGACAGCGTGCTGTCAGGAGCGTGTCAGTGTGGCATCCACGCCGCCATCACCGGCACCATGATCGCCGTCAGCACGCCGTTCAGGCCCATGCCCAGCGCGGCAAAGGCGCCGGCTTCCTGGTTGACCTGGAAGGCGCGAGCGGTGCCGATGCCGTGGGCCGCCACGCCGGTGGCGAAACCGCGCACGCTGTAGTCGCGGATGCGCAGCAGGTTCAGCACGCTGGTGGCGCTGACCGCGCCGATGATGCCGGTGGCCATCACCAGCACCGCGGTCAGCGAGGGCAGCCCGCCGATCTTCTCGGCCACGCCCATGGCGATCGGGATCGTCACCGACTTGGGCGCGAGCGAGCGCACGGTCTCGGGCGATGCGCCCAGCAGCCAGGCAATTCCCACCGCCGACACCACCGCCACCACCGAGCCCGCCACCAGTCCTGCCAGCAGCGGGAACACATGGGTGCGCAGCTTGGGCAGCTGCAGGTACAGCGGCACCGCCAGTGCCACCGTGGCCGGCCCCAGCAGGAAGTGCACGAACTGCGCGCCGTCGAAGTAGGTCTTGTAGGGCGTGCCGGTGACGGTCAGCACCGTGACCAGTAGCGCCACCGCGATCATCACCGGGTTGGCCAGCGGCGAGAAGCGCGAACGCTCATAGATGCGGAAGGCAAAGACGTAGGCCAGCAGCGTGGCGGTCAGCCCGACCAGCGGGCTCGCGGCCAGGTAGACCCAGATCTCGTTGAGGCGGGGCGTCATCATGCCTGCTCTCCTTTCGCATCGGCGGGCGGGACATCGGCGCGCTTGCGCATCAGCATGCGCGTGACCACGGCGGTGGTGGCGATGGCCAGCCAGGTGGACACCACCAGCGCCACCAGGATCGGCATCCATTCGCCCTCGATGCGGTTGGCATGGACCATGATGCCGACGCCGGCCGGCACGAACAGCAGCGACAGGTGCTTGAGCAGCTCAGTGGTGGTGCCCTGGATGATGGGCAGCAGGCGGTCGTCGAAGGCGAGCCAGCCGAACAGCAGGATCATACCCAGCACGGGGCCGGGCACCGGCAGGGTCAGCGCGTAGCTGATCACCTCACCGATGGACTGGAAAACCAACAGGATTGCAAAGGTCTGGAGCATGGGGCGTGGCGTTTGGTCGCAGGTGCGCGGCGCGCGTCCGGAAGGATGCGCGCTGCCGCCCATGCTGCCCGCCCGCGCTAGCCGAGCATCTTGTCGACCAGTTCGATCCAGTGCATCACCGGGGTGCCGGTGCCGCCCTGCAGGTGCGAGATGCAGCCGATATTGGCCGAGACGATGGCTTCGGGCTGCGTGGCCTGCAGTTTGGCGAGCTTGTCGTCGCGCAGGCGGTAGGCCAGTTCCGGCTGCAACACCGAATAAGTGCCCGCCGAGCCGCAGCACAGGTGGCTGTCAGCGCAGAGTTTGACTTCGACGCCGAGGCCGGTCAAGAGCGCTTCGACTTTGCCGCGGATCTGCTGGCCGTGCTGCAGCGTGCAGGGCGGGTGGTAAGCCACGCGCCGGTTGTCGCGCGGGACCGCGCCGGCCAGGGTGTGCAGCTCGTCGGCAAAGTCCGGCAAGACTTCGGACAGGTCGCGCGTCAGCGCCGAGACGCGGCGGGCGCGCTCGGCGTACTTCGGATCGTTGCGCAGCAGGTGGCCGTAGTCCTTGACCATCGCGCCGCAGCCCGAGGCGGTCATCACGATGGCCTCGGCGCCGTCCTCGATATGCGGCCACCAGGCATCGATGTTGCGGCGCATATTGTCGAGGCCGCCGTCGTGGTCGCCGGTGTGGAAGCGGATCGCGCCGCAGCAGCCGGCTTCGCGCGCCACCAGCAGTTGTACGCCGACACGGTCGAACACACGCGCAGTTGCGGCATTGATGTTGGGCGACATTGCCGGCTGCACGCAGCCGTCGAGCAACAACATCTTGCGTGCATGCGCATTGCGCGGCCACGTGCCGGGCGCGGCGGTGCTGGACAGCGCCGGCACCTTGTTGCGCAGCGTGCCCGGCAGCAGCGGCCGCACCATCTGGCCCAGGCGCAGCGCCGTGCCGAACAGCGCCGGGCGCGTCAGCCCCTCGCGCAGCACCCAGCGCGCGATGCGCTCGCGGGCGGGGCGCTGCACGCCTTCGGCCTCGAGCTTGTCGTCGACCAGCTTGCGGCCGATATCGACCAGGCGGCCGTAGCGCACGCCCGACGGGCAGGTCGATTCGCAGTTGCGGCAGGTCAGGCAGCGGTCCAGGTGCAGGCGCGTGCTTTCGGTGATGGCATGGCCTTCCAGCACCTGCTTCATCAGGTAGATGCGCCCGCGCGGGCCGTCCAGCTCATCGCCGAGCAACTGGTAGGTGGGGCAGGTGGCGGTGCAGAAGCCGCAATGCACGCAGTTGCCGACGATGGATTTGGCTTCCTCGCCTTCGGGCGTGTTGCGAAGAAAATCGGCCAGGTTCGTTTGCATGGTGTGGGGAGGTTGTGCCGGGGGGATGCCTGGACGTGCCGGGTCAGAGCCCGGGGTACATGCGCTGCGGGTTGAAGATGCCGGCCGGGTCGAAGGTCTCTTTCAGGCGGCGGTGGATCGCGGCCAGCGGCGAGGCCAGCGGCGTGAACACGCCCACTGACTTGTCGCCATTGCGGAACAGCGTGGCATGGCCGCCGGCGGCCTGCGCCACGGCGCGCACGCTTTCGGCATCGGTCTTGTCAGTGCCGTCCTCGGGCAGCCACCAGCGCTGGCCGCCGCCCCATTCGATCAGCTGTGGGCCCGGCAGCGCCAGCGGCGCGGCGATGGTGGGCACCGCCAGGCGCCACAGCGCGCGGCCCGCCTGGGCGGGGGCGAAGAACGGGTGGGTCTGCTCGCGCAGCGATTGCCACAGCGCCGCGGCTTCCGCAGCGTCCACGCGCTCGCCGCCCAGCCTGACGCACGCGGCGCGCACGGCGGCGGTGGCGCCGGCCAGGCGCACGTGCAGCACGCCCGCGTGCCAGGCCGAAGACGCCAGCGGCAGCGGCTGGCCGCCCCAACGGTTCAGGTGCTCGATGGCATCGGCCTGCGCCAGCTCGAAGCGCAGCGTGGCCTCGTCGAACGGTGCCGGCAGCACCTTGACCGACACCTGCAGGATCAGCCCGAGCGTGCCGAGCGAGCCCGCCAGCAGCCGCGACACGTCATAGCCCGCCACGTTCTTCATCACCTGGCCGCCGAAGTCCATCACCTCGCCGCGGCCGTCCATCAGCTGCGCGCCCAGCATGAAGTCGCGCAGCGCGCCCACCGACTGCCGGCGCGGGCCCGACAATCCCGCGGCCACGGCGCCGCCCAGCGTCGCGGTGCTGGGCTGGCCCGGCAGTGCGAAATGGGGCGGCTCGAAGGCCAGCATCTGGCGCTTCTCGGCCAGCGCCGCCTCGATCTCGGCCAGCGGCGTGCCGCAGCGCGCGGTGATCACCAGCTCGGCCGGGTCGTAGTCGACGATGCCGGCATAGGCGCGCGTGTCCAGCAGCTGGCCCGCGGCGGGCTGGCCGTAGAAGTCCTTGCTGCCGCCGCCGCGCAGCCGCAGCGCGGTGCGGGTCTCGGTGGCTTGCCTGACGGCGTCGCGGATGGCGTCGAGGGTGGCTTGCATATGCGTCGTGGGGTAGGGAAGGCCGGCTCAGGAGCCGGCAGGTCCGCCGGGCACTTCCGGCCGGTCGTTCTGGTATTCGGGCAGCTGGCTGCCGCAATGCTTGCAGTAGCCGGCGTCGGGTTCGTGGCCCTCGGTCAGGCAATGGGTGCAGGTGCGCGTGGTGAGCGGCCGCTTCAGGATGCTGGCGGCCAGCTCGGCGCCGACGATACCGGTGGGGAAGGCGATGATGCCGTAGCCCAGCAGGATGGTCAGCGAGGTGATGAACTGCCCCAGCGGGGTCTTGGGCACCATGTCGCCGAAGCCCGTGGTGGTCAGCGTCACCACCGCCCAGTACATGCTGACCGGGATGCTGGTGAAGCCGTGCTGCGGGCCTTCCACCACGTACATTACCGTGCCCAGGATCACCGTGATGATGAACACCGTGCCCAGGAACACGAAGATCTTGCGGCGGCTGTTGACCAGCGCGCGGTACAGGATCTCGGCTTCCTCGAAGTACACGGTCAGCTTCAGGATCCGGAACACGCGCAGCAGCCGCAGCAGGCGCACGTCGATCAGGAAATGCAGCTCGGGCAGGAAGAAGGCCAGCCAGGTCGGCATGATCGAGACGAAGTCGATGATGCCGTAGAAGCTGAACACATAGCGCCACGGCCGGCGCACCACCAGGATGCGCATCACGTACTCGGCCGTGAAGAACAGCGTGAACATCCATTCCAGCACGGTGAACGCCAGCCCCAGGCGGTTGTTCACCGCGGGCAGGCTGTCGAGCATCACCACCGTCACGCTGGCGACGATGGCCAGCAGCAGCGCGACATCGAAGAGCCGGCCCTCGCGGGTATCGGCCTCGAAGATGATGGTGTACCAGCGCTGGCGCCAGCCGGCCTCGGGCTGCCCCAGGCGCTGGCGGACGAACGCTTCCTGCTGCTGGCGTCGGCGTGGGCTGGACATGGCGTGGCTCAGAAGCGCGGCAGTTCCGGGTGCGGCAGCAGGCCCCGCTTCACATGCATCTTGCCGTACTCCGCGCAGCGCGCCAGCGTGGGGATGGCCTTGTCCGGGTTGAGCAGCCGCGCCGGGTCGAAGGCGGCCTTGACGCCGAAGAAGGCATCGCGCTCGGCGGGCGAGAACTGCACGCACATCGAGTTGAGCTTTTCCACGCCCACGCCGTGCTCGCCGGTGACGGTGCCGCCCAGTTCCACGCAGGTTTCCAGGATGTCGGCGCCGAACAGCTCGGCGCGGTGCCATTGGTCCTGGTCCGCGCCATCGAACAGCACCAGCGGGTGCATGTTGCCGTCGCCGGCATGGAACACGTTGATGCAGCGCAGGCCGTACTTTTGCTCCATGGCTTCGATGCGCCTGAGCAGCGTGCCGATGTGCTTGCGCGGAATGGTGCCGTCCATGCAGTAGTAGTCCGGCGAGATCCGGCCGGCGGCGGGGAAGGCGTTCTTGCGGCCGCTCCAGAAGCGCAGGCGCTCGGCTTCGTTCTGCGAGACCACGATGCGGGTGCAGCCCGATGCCGTCAGCACCGCGCTCATGCGTTCGATTTCCTCGGCCACTTCTTCCGGGGTGCCGTCGGATTCGCACAGCAGGATGGCGGCGGCATCCAGGTCATAGCCCGCATGCACGAACTGCTCGACCGCGGCGGTGGCGGGCTTGTCCATCATTTCCAGTCCGGCCGGGATGATGCCGGCGGCGATCACGTCCGCCACCGCATTGCCGCCTTTCTCGACATCGTCGAAGCAGGCCATGATCACCTGCGCCAGCTGCGGCTTGGGGATCAGGCGCACCGTGACCTCGGTGACCACGGCCAGCATGCCTTCGGAGCCGATCAGCACGGCCAGCAGGTCCAGGCCCGGCGAGTCGGGGGCCTCGGAGCCGAACACCACCACCTCGCCCTCCATCGTCACCGCGCGCACGCGCAGCACGTTGTGCACGGTCAGGCCGTACTTCAGGCAGTGCACGCCGCCGGAGTTCTCGCTGACGTTGCCGCCGATGGTGCAGGCGATCTGCGAGGACGGGTCCGGCGCGTAGTACAGGTTGTGGGGTGCGGCGGCGTCGGAGATCGCCAGGTTGCGCACGCCCGGCTGGACCACCGCGGTGCGCGAGTACGGATCGACCGACAGGATGCGCTTGAACTTGGCCAGCGACAGCACCAGGCCCTCGGCGATCGGCATGGCGCCACCCGACAGGCTGGTGCCGGCGCCGCGCGGCACCACCGGCACGCCCAGCTTGTGGCACAGGCGCAGGATCGCGCAGACCTGTTCCTCGGTGTCGGGCAGGGCCACGGCCATCGGCACCTGGCGGTACGCGGCCAGGCCGTCGCATTCATAGGGGACGGTGTCTTCCGGCTTCCACAGCAGCGCGGCATCCGGCAGGATCTGCGCCAGGCCGGCCAGCAGCGCGCTGCGGCGGCCTTCGGCCGTGGCATGGGCGCCGTCGGGGGCGATGGTTTGGGCTTCGTGCGGGGCATTCATGAACGACTCCTGTGGGGCCTCCTGGATGGCGGCCGGTGCGCGGCCTGCCGGTCGCGGCAACGCAGGGCCTGCCGCGGGGACGGGTGACTATAGCGCAGGGCACCTGGCGCGGGCACCACGGGACACGTGAATTCCGCATGGCAGGCCGATCAAAAATGCTCATCATGGCTGCGCGGGAAATCACTCCTGGCAGGCGACGCAAGTCCAGCGTACACCGCAGCGCGGGTGCAGGGAAGGCGGTCCGGCCGGACTCAGCGTGCCGGCGGCTGCGGCAGGAAGCAGACCATGTCGAGCTTGTCGTGGAAGTGCGGCGCGACGTACAGCGCATCCGGCTCCAGCCCCGTGCGCACGAAGCCGAGCGACTCGTACAGCCGCACCGCGCCCGCGCTGCCGGCATTGACGCACAGCGTCACCTGGCGCACGCCCGGCATGGCGGCGGCCTGTTCCATGGCCCGCTCCATCAGCGCGCGGCCGAGCTTGCGGTCGCGCCAGCCCGGGGCCACGTACATGCCCCAGATAAAGGCCTTGTGCCGGTGCTTGGCGTTTTCCTCGCGCATCACCCCGACCACGCCGGCCAGCGCGCTGCCATCGCTGCCGTCGACAAAGGCGCCGAATACGGCCTTGCCCTCGGTCGCGGCCAGGCGCCCGGCGACGACTTCCAGCGGCCGGTCCTGTTCCTCCTCCAGGCTGGAAGCGAAGGCTTCCGGCGCTTCGGCCAGGCCGTGCAGCCGCAGCGCCTGGAAGGCGGCGGCATCGGCGGGGGTCAGCAAGCGGATTTCCATGGGGTCAGTCTCCTACCAGTCCAGGCTCAGCAGCCAGTCGACGAAATAGCGCGCCTCGGGCTTGAGCGGGGCCTGTTCGCGCTCGACGATGTAGTAGCCGTGTGGCGAGACCGATTCCACCTCCAGCAGCCGCACCATCTGCCCCAGCGACAGCCAGTGCCGCGCCATGCGCTGGCGCACCAGCGCCACGCCCTGGTTGGACGCGATCGCCTCCAGCATCAGGCCGATGTCGTTGAACTGCGGCCCGGTCTGCGGCTCGGCCCAATCCAGCCCGGCAGTCTCGAACCACGGCTTCCACGGCTCCAGCGGACTGCGCAGCAGAACCAGGCCGTGCAGGTGCTCGGGCTTGGTGATGGCGCGGCCGTTGACGCGCTCGTAGTACTCGCGCCCGCACGCCGGGAACACCGGCTCGACCAGCAGCCGGGTGGTCTTCAGGTCAGGGTAGCGGCCGGTGCCGTAGCGGATCTCGACATCGGTGTCCTCGGCCTTGACGTCTAGGAACGGGATCGCCAGGTGCAGCTCGAGGTCGATATGCGGATACAGCGCGCCGAACTCGGGCAGGCGCGGCACCAGGTGCTGGCGCCCGAAGGTGGGCGGGATCGCCACCCGCAGCCGGGTGCGCAGCTTGTTGTATTCGGGCCGCGCCAGCTCGTTGAGCGACTTGAGCGCGTCCTGCACGTTGCGCAGGTAGCGCGTGCCGGCGGCGGTCAGCCGCAGCGCCGCGTTGGCGCGCACGAACAGGTCTTCGCCCCACAGCTCCTCAAGATTCTTGATGCGGTGCGAGACCGCGCTGGGCGTGACCGACAGCTCTTCGGCCGCGCGCGCGAAGCTGCCCAGGCGCGCCGCTGCCTCGAAGGCGATCAGCAGGTGCAGCGGCGGGACGCGGTTGAACATGGAGGCCATCAGCTCGGCACGCCTTACTGCGAGCCGCCGCGCGTGGCGCTGAAGATCTTGCCCGGGTTGAGGATGTGCTTGGGGTCCAGCGCGTCCTTGATCGCGCGCATCACGTCGAGCGCATCCTCGCCGTGTTCTTCCACCAGGAAGCGCTGCTTGTGCAAGCCCACGCCGTGCTCGCCGGTGCAGGTGCCGCCCATCGCCAGCGCGCGTTCGACGATGCGCTGGTTGATGGCCTCGGCCTCGGCCATCTCTTCGGGCTTGTCGGGATCGACCAGGATCGCCACGTGGAAGTTGCCGTCGCCGACATGGCCGACGATGGGGCAGGGCAGCGCCGAGGCGTTCAGGTCCTTCTCGGTCTCGGTGACGCAGTCGGCCAGGCGCGAGATCGGCACGCACACGTCGGTGGTCACCGACTTGCAGCCCGGCTTGAGCTGCAGCATGGCGAAGTAGGCGGTATGGCGCGCGTTCCACAGCCGGCTGCGGTCCTCCGGGCGGGTGGCCCACTCGAAGCCCTGGCCGCCGTGCTCGGCGGTGATCTGCTGCACGGTCTCGGCCTGCTCGCGCACGCCGGCCTCGGTGCCGTGGAATTCGAAGAACAGGTGCGGGGTCTCGGGCAGGGTCAGGTTGTCGTGGCGGTTGATGGCGCGGATCGCCAGCGCATCGACGAACTCCACGCGCGCCACCGGCACGCCCAGCTGGATGGTCTGGATTACCGCCTGCACCGCGCTGCCCATGCTGGGGAAGGCGCACACCGCGGCGGAGATCGCCTCCGGCTGCGGGTAGAGCCGCACCGTCACCTCGGTGATGATGCCGAGCGTGCCTTCGCTGCCGATAAAGAGCCGGGTCAGGTCATAGCCCGCCGCCGACTTGCGCGCCTGCGTGCCGGTGCGGATCACGCGGCCGTCGGCGGTTACCACTGTCAGCGCCAGCACGTTCTCGCGCATGGTGCCGTAGCGCACCGCGTTGGTCCCGGAGGCGCGCGTGGCGCACATGCCGCCCAGCGAGGCGTCGGCGCCCGGGTCGATCGGGAAGAACAGGCCGGTGTCCTTGATTTCCTGGTTCAGCTGCTTGCGCGTGACGCCGGGCTGCACGGTCACGGTCAGGTCCTCGGGCTGCACCGCCAGCACGCGGTTCATCTGCGACAGGTCCAGGCTGATGCCGCCTGCCACGGCCAGCAGATGGCCTTCCAGCGACGAGCCCGCGCCGTACGGGATCAGCGGCACGCCATGCTGGTTGCACAGGCGCGCCACCTCGGCCACTTCCTCGGTGCTGTGGGCGAAGACCACGGCGTCGGGCACGGCCGGCGGGAACGGGGATTCGTCGCGGCCGTGGTGTTCGCACACGCCGGCGGAGGTGGTGAAGCGGTCGCCGAAGCGCGCCGCCAGGGCTTCGCTGAAGGCGGGCGGCAGCGGACGGCGGGCGAGCGTGGCGGACGGCGTGGGGTGGTTCATGCGGGTCTCCGGCGGGTCGGCGCGACGGTGGTGCCGGCGGCGGCGCTGCGGAGCAAGCTCCGGTCTGGCCGGCAGGGGCGCGACCCGGTTATCGAATGGGCGACGAATGGGGGCTACCGGCATTCTACGCCGCGCGGCGGCTCATGCACCCTGGCCGGGCACTGCGGCGGCCGGTACTGGCCGATAGCCGCACAGCAAGCGCCGGGACACAAGCGCTTGGCGCGCCGAGGCGGTCCGGCGCGATAATGCGTCTTTCCCCCGGGCGCCCCGCGTTGCAGGGCGGACCACGACTACCACACGCTTACGAGGAGACCGGCATGGGCAACCGCCTGTCCAAGATTGCCACCCGCACCGGCGACGCCGGCACCACCGGCCTGGGCGACGGCAGCCGCACCGGCAAGGCCAGCCCGCGCATCGCCGCCATCGGCGACGTCGACGAGCTCAACTGCCACGTCGGCGTGCTGCTGACCGAGGCCCTGCCCGACGACGTGCGCGCCGCCCTGCTGCATATCCAGCACGACCTGTTCGACCTGGGTGGCGAGCTGTCCATCCCGGGCTACACCCTGCTCAAGCCTGAGCAGGTGGCGCAGCTCGATACCTGGCTCGCCGACTACAACGCCAACCTGCCGCGGCTGGCCGAATTCATCCTGCCCGGCGGCAGCCGCGCCGCGGCGCAGGCCCATGTCTGCCGCACCGTGTGCCGCCGTGCCGAGCGCGCGCTGGTGGCGCTGGGCGCGGCCGAGCCACTGAACGAGGCCCCGCGCCAGTACCTGAACCGGCTGTCGGACCTGATGTTCGTGCTGGCGCGGGTGCTGAACCGGGCCGGCGGCGGTTCTGACGTGTTGTGGCAGCGCGATCGCGACGCGCCAGGAGGTATGGAATAGGCCACTTTCGGCGGCCGCGCCGCGCCGTCCGCTTAACCTGCGGCGGCGGATGCCGTTGAAAGCGTGCAGAAACCGAGAAAATTACTCGGATTTGCCGGTTCTGCCCTTGAAAAGCCCCCGGGTGGCCACATTTCGGCCTCAGGTTGAATTGCAGCCGCGCGGATTGCGCCGGCTCAAGAGGAGAGAATAATGGGTAAGATCATCGGTATCGACCTCGGTACCACCAATAGCTGCGTCGCGATCCTGGAAGGCAACACCCCCAAGGTCATCGAAAACTCGGAGGGTGCCCGCACCACCCCGTCGATCATCGCCTACATGGAAGACGGCGAGATCCTGGTCGGCGCGCCGGCCAAGCGCCAGGCCGTCACCAATCCGCGCAACACCCTGTACGCGGTCAAGCGCCTGATCGGCCGCAAGTTCGAAGAGAAGGAAGTCCAGAAGGACATCGGCCTGATGCCGTATTCCATCGTCAAGGCCGACAACGGCGACGCATGGGTGTCGGTGCGCGACCAGAAGCTGGCGCCGCCGCAGGTTTCCGCCGAAGTGCTGCGCAAGATGAAGAAGACGGCCGAGGACTACCTCGGCGAGCCGGTGACCGAAGCCGTGATCACCGTGCCGGCCTACTTCAACGACTCGCAGCGCCAGGCCACCAAGGACGCCGGCCGCATCGCCGGCCTCGACGTCAAGCGCATCATCAACGAGCCGACCGCGGCTGCGCTGGCGTTCGGCATGGACAAGAACGAGAAGGGCGACCGCAAGATCGCCGTGTATGACCTCGGCGGCGGCACCTTCGACATCTCGATCATCGAGATCGCGGACGTGGACGGCGAGAAGCAGTTCGAAGTGCTGTCGACCAACGGCGACACCTTCCTGGGCGGCGAAGACTTCGACCAGCGCATCATCGACTACATCATCAGCGAGTTCAAGAAGGACCAGGGCGTGGACCTGTCCAAGGACGTGCTCGCGCTGCAGCGCCTGAAGGAAGCCGCTGAAAAGGCCAAGATCGAACTGTCGAGCTCGCAGCAGACCGAGATCAACCTGCCGTACATCACGGCCGATGCCTCGGGTCCGAAGCACCTGAACCTGAAGATGACCCGCGCCAAGCTCGAATCCCTGGTGGAAGAGCTGATCACGCGCACCATCGAGCCGTGCCGCATCGCCATCAAGGACGCGGGCGTCAAGGTCAGCGACATCGACGACGTGATCCTGGTGGGCGGCATGACCCGCATGCCCAAGGTGCAGGAACAGGTCAAGGAGTTCTTCGGCAAGGAAGCGCGCAAGGACGTGAACCCGGATGAAGCCGTGGCCGTCGGCGCCGCGATCCAGGGCTCGGTGCTGTCGGGCGACCGTACCGACGTGCTGCTGCTGGACGTGACGCCGCTGTCGCTGGGGATCGAGACCCTGGGTGGCGTGATGACCAAGATGATCACCAAGAACACCACCATCCCGACCAAGCATGCGCAGGTGTTCTCGACCGCCGACGACAACCAGCCGGCGGTGACCATCAAGGTGTTCCAGGGCGAGCGTGAAATGGCCTCCGGCAACAAGCTGCTGGGCGAGTTCAACCTGGAAGGCATTCCGCCCGCAGCGCGCGGCACGCCGCAGATCGAAGTGTCGTTCGACATCGACGCCAACGGCATCCTGCACGTGGGCGCCAAGGACAAGGCGACCGGCAAGGAAAACAGGATCACCATCAAGGCGAACTCGGGCCTGTCGGAAGACGAGATCCAGCGCATGGTGAAGGACGCCGAGGCCAACGCCGAGGAAGACAAGAAGGCCCGCGAGCTGGCTGATGCCCGCAACCAGGCCGACGCGCTGATCCACTCGACCAAGAAAGCGCTCACCGAATACGGCGACAAGCTGGAAGCCGGCGAGAAGGAAAAGATCGAAGCCGCGATCAAGGAACTGGAAGACGCCGCTCGCGGCGGCGACAAGGCCGAGATCGATGCCAAGGTCAACGCGCTGTCCGAAGTCAGCCAGAAGCTGGGCGAGAAGGTCTACGCCGACATGCAGGCCAAGGCTGGCGAAGGCGCCACGGCCGGTGCTGCTGCCGGTGCCGGCGCGGCCGGTGGCCAGCAGGCGCAGCCGCAGGACGACAACGTTGTGGACGCCGAATTCAAGGAAGTCAACGACAAGAAGTAATCGGGACACGCGGGCGGCGGTGCAGGCACTGGCCGGCACCGCCCCCGCCCCGACGCCGGGCGCGGCCATCGGACCCAGCGGGAAACCGCCGTCGGATGCCTCGCTCGGCTTTTTTGCTATTCGCCGGTATCGCGCCGCATGTGCGTGCCGGCCAAAAAGGTTTGAGCCACCATGGCAAAACGTGACTATTACGAAGTGCTCGGGGTAGGCAAGAACGCGAGCGACGACGAGATCAAGAAGGCTTATCGCAAGCTCGCGATGAAGTACCACCCGGACCGCAATCCGGAAGGCAAGGACGGCAAGATCGCCGAGGAAAAATTCAAGGAGGTCAAAGAGGCCTACGAGATGCTTTCCGACCCGGAGAAGAAGGCGGCCTACGACCAGTATGGCCATGCCGGTGTCGACCCCAATATGGCGGGCGGCTTCGGCGGTGCGCAGGGCTACGGCGGTTTCGCCGAGGCCTTTGGCGACATCTTCGGCGACATTTTCGGCCAGCAGGCCGGTGGCCGTCGCGGCGGCGGCGGCCCGCAGGCCTATCGCGGCGCCGACCTGCGCTACAGCATGGAGATCTCGCTGGAGCAGGCCGCGCACGGCCACGAGGCGCAGATCCGCGTGCCGCACTGGGACGACTGCGACCACTGCCACGGCAACGGCGCGGAGCCGGGCTCGAGCGTGGAAACCTGCCCGACCTGCCACGGCGCGGGCCAGGTGCGCGTGTCGCAGGGCTTCTTCACCATGCAGCAGACCTGCCCGAAGTGCCACGGCAGCGGCAAGTACATCCCCAAGCCGTGCACCAAGTGCCACGGCCAGGGCAAGCTGAAGTCGCAGAAGACGCTGGAAGTGAAGATCCCGGCCGGCATCGACGAAGGCATGCGCATCCGCTCGTCGGGCAACGGCGAGCCGGGTATCAACGGCGGCCCGCCGGGCGACCTGTATGTGGAAGTCCACATCAAGGCGCACCCGATGTTCGAGCGCGACGGCGACGACCTGCACTGCCAGATGCCGATCTCCTTCGCCACCGCGGCGCTGGGCGGCGACCTGGAAGTGCCGACGCTGAGCGGCAAGGCCACCTTCCCGGTGCCTGAAGCCACCCAGTCGGGCAAGACCTTCCGTCTGCGCGGCAAGGGCATCAAGGGCGTGCGTTCCGGCTATCCGGGCGACCTCTATGTGCATGTGAACGTGGAGACGCCGGTCAAGCTGACCGAGGCGCAGAAGGAGATGCTGCGCCAGTTCGACCGCTCGGTGCATGAGGGCGGCTCGCGCCACAGCCCGCAGGAGCAATCCTGGCTGGACAAGGTGAAGAGCTTCTTCAGCTGACCGGGTTTGCAGTATCGGACCGGCCACGTGCGAGCGTGGCCGGTTTTGTTTTTGGCGCGCGATAATGCCAAGGTTGTCCCCACCGCCCCTTTCCTGACGATTTCCCCGTGGTAGCCAGCAT
>NZ_JBYTAH010000101.1:0-20383 GCF_058787975.1 Cupriavidus sp. FW305-26 | reverse complement strand
GCCTGCACGACCACCTTGTGGCCCTGGGCGACGTACTTCTTGACTGTCTCCGGGGTGGCGGCGACGCGAGTCTCGCCGGCCCGCGTCTCCTGCGGGATGCCGATGTACATCGTCAATTTCTCCTTTAGCTGGCGTCTTGTGTGGTTGGGCGGACCGACGTCTGGCCCGTGCGCGCCGCAAGCTTAAGCCGCAGCGCAACAATTTTTTCGCAGCTTACAGGAATCTGACGTTCAATGGTGACCGGCCGGTCGGCTTTTGCGGCGACCGCCAAAGAGGGAGTTGCAGCCGCCATTCCAGCACCAGCCTGGCTTACCGGCCGGGGGCCATGGCGGGCCGGCGGCGCTGCACGATGGGCCCGCAACCGGTAGAATGCGGGATTGCCTAAAAATTGAGCATCATGTCAAGTGACTGGAATGCCAGCGTGACCGTTGCCGCCGTGATCGAGCGCGGCGGACGCTTCCTGCTGGTCGAAGAGGAAACCGCCGACGGGCTGCGCCTGAACCAGCCCGCCGGGCACCTGGACCCGGGCGAGAGCCTGATCCGCGCAGTGATCCGCGAAACCCTGGAAGAGACCGCGCACACCTTTGAGCCGCGCGCGCTGCTGGGCTGCTACATGGGCCGTTCGCTGTCGTCGCGCACCGGCACCGATGTGACCTATGTGCGCTTTGCCTTTACCGGCGACCTGGGCTCGCTCGATGCGGGCCGCCAGCTCGACACCGGCATCGTGCGCACGGTCTGGATGAGCGCGGAAGAACTGCGCGCCTGCACGGAGCGTCACCGTACGCCGCTGGTGATGGCCTGTGTCAACGACTACCTGGCCGGCAAGCGCTTTGCGCTGGACGCCTTGTACACGCACCCGTCGGCGCTGGCCGCGGCCGTCCCGCTGGGAGCGCAGCCGTGAGTGGTGCCGGAAAACGTGTCGTGGTGGGCATGTCGGGCGGGGTCGATTCGTCGGTCACCGCGTGGCTGCTCAAGCAGCAGGGCTACGAGGTCATCGGCCTGTTCATGAAGAACTGGGAGGACGATGACGACAGCGAGTACTGCTCAACGCGCCAGGACTGGCTGGACGTGGTCTCGGTGGCCGACCTGATCGGCGTCGACGTGGAGGCGGTCAACTTTGCCGCCGAGTACAAGGACCGGGTCTTTGCCGACTTCCTGCGCGAATACTCCGCCGGGCGCACGCCCAACCCCGACGTGCTGTGCAATGCCGAGATCAAGTTCAAGGCCTTCCTCGACCATGCCATGTCGCTGGGCGCGGAAACCATCGCCACCGGCCACTATGCGCGTGTGCGGCAGAACGCGGCCGGCCGGTTCGAGCTGCTCAAGGCGCTCGACCATACCAAGGACCAGAGCTACTTCCTGCACCGGCTGAACCAGGCGCAGCTGTCGCGCACGCTGTTCCCGCTGGGCGAGATCCCCAAGACGCGCGTGCGCGAGATCGCCGCCGAGATCGGCCTGCCGAACGCGAAGAAGAAGGACTCCACCGGCATCTGCTTTATCGGCGAGCGTCCGTTCCGCGATTTCCTGAACCGCTACCTGCCGACCAAGCCGGGCCCGATGAAGACGCCCGAGGGCAAGGTCGTGGGCGAGCATATCGGCCTCGCCTTCTACACGCTGGGCCAGCGCAAGGGCATCGGCCTGGGCGGCAGCCGCGAGGGCAACGGCGACGCCTGGTATGTGGCGCGCAAGGATATGGCGAACAATACGCTTTACGTGGTGCAGGGCCACGACCACCCGTGGCTGCTGACGCCGGTGCTGACCGCGTCGGACCTGTCCTGGGTGGCCGGCGAGCCGCCCGCCGCGGGCGCGGCGATGGCGGCCAAGACGCGCTACCGCCAGAGCGATGCGGCCTGCACGGTGCAGGCGGTGGACGGCGACGCGCTGACGCTCCGGTTTGCCGAGGCGCAATGGGCGGTCACGCCCGGGCAGTCGGCGGTGCTGTATGACGGTGACATCTGCCTGGGCGGCGGCATCATCCAGTAAGCGCTGCCGCTGCACGAAAAAACACCCGCTCGAGGCGGGTGTTTTCTTGTCGGCCGCTGTGGATCAGCCGCGCGGCGGTTCCGTATCGATAAACGACTGGCGCTTGGACAGCTTTTCCTCCAGCGCCGCCAGGTTGGGATGGCGCTCGCGCCAGGCGATCTCGGGGAAGCGGAAATCCAGGTAGGACAGCGCGCAGCCCACCGCCACGTCGGCCAGCGAATAGTGCGTGCCGGTGCAGAAGGGGCGGTCGGCCAGACCGTGCGCCATGGCCACCAGCGCCGCATCGATCTTGCCGCGCTGGCGCTGCACCCAGCGTTCGCTGCGCTCATGCGGCTCGCGCTGGGTGGCCTCCAGGCGCACCAGCAGCGCTGCGTCGAGCAGGCCGTCGGCCAGCGCCTCCCAGCAGCGGACTTCCAGGCGCTCGCGCCCGCCCTGCGGGATCAACCGGCTGACCGGCGTCAAGGTGTCGACATATTCGACGATCACGCGCGAATCGAAGATTGCGCCGCCGTCTTCCATGACCAGGCAAGGCACTTTGCCGAGCGGGTTGAACTGGCCGATCCTGGTCTCGGGCGACCAGACATCCTCTTCGATGAGCTGGCACTCGATCTTTTTCTCCGCCATCACCACGCGCACCTTGCGCGCGTAGGGACTGGTCCGGGATGCATACAGCTTCATATTCTCCCCTTGAGCTTGTTATGAAGTGCATCGTCGCTCTGTGGCAGCGGCGGTGGGGCGCGCGGCTTGCCCGATGCACTTCATAACAGGCTACTGGAACGGCGTGCGCGAGTATACCCGTGGTGCATGGCGAATGCGGGCTTGCGCACCGATGCCCCGCGGCGGCGCTTTACCGCTGCCCGGAGCCGGGGCAGGGGTGGTAAAATCCCGCGTTGCGCAGCGCCGGCGGGCCTGCCGGCGCGGCGTTTTGGACGCATCCGGCCGCATAAGGTCGCTTTTCCGGTCCCTCCCGCCGCCAACGCTGACAGCGCCAGCCCCCGCGGCGCTTCTTGTTCGTCGCCTTCTTCCATTGCCTCCCTTTTCCCGGTTTCCAGCATGACCTCCTCTTCGCTTTCGCCGCTCACCGCCCTGTCCCCGATCGATGGCCGTTACGCCGCCAAGGCCGATGCGCTGCGCGAATGGCTGTCCGAGGCCGCGTTCATGCGCAACCGCGTCAAGGTCGAGGTGCACTGGCTGATCGCGCTGGCGCAGGCCGGCCTGCCCGACATGCCCAAGTTCTCGGCCGCCTCCGAGGCCGCGCTGCTGGCGCTGGTGGACAAGTTCAGCGAGGCCGACGCCGCCCGCATCAAGGAAATCGAAGCCGTCACCAACCATGACGTCAAGGCGGTCGAGTACTGGCTCAAGGAACAGGTCAAGGGCAACGCCGAGCTGGAAGCCGCCAGCGAGTTCATCCACTTCGCCTGCACCTCGGAAGACATCAACAACACCTCGCACGGCATGATGCTCAAGGGCGCCCGCGAAGGCGTGGTGGTGCCGGCGCTCAAGCGCGTGCACGCCCGCCTGGTCGAGCTGGCCAAGCTCAATGCCGCGCAGCCGATGCTGTCGCGCACCCACGGCCAGCCGGCCAGCCCGACCACGCTGGGCAAGGAAATGGCCAACGTGGCCGCGCGCCTGGCGCGCGCGATCCAGCGTATCGAGCAGGTCGAGCTGCTGGGCAAGATGAACGGCGCGGTGGGTAACTACAACGCGCACCTGTCGGCCTACCCGAGCTTCGACTGGGAAGCCTTCTCGAAGCAGGTGATCGAGACCCGCCTGGGCCTGGTCTTCAACCCGTACACCATCCAGATCGAGCCGCACGACTACATGGCCGAGCTGTTCGACGCGATCGCCCGCGCCAACACCATCCTGCTCGACCTGAACCGCGACGTCTGGGGCTATATCTCGCTGGGCTACTTCAAGCAGAAGACCAAGGCCGGCGAAATCGGCTCGTCGACCATGCCGCACAAGGTCAACCCGATCGACTTCGAGAACTCCGAAGGCAACCTGGGCCTGGCCAACGCCGTGCTGCGCCACTTGTCCGAGAAGCTGCCGCTGTCGCGCTGGCAGCGCGACCTGACCGATTCGACCGTGCTGCGCAATATCGGCGTGGCCTTCGGCTACAGCCTGCTGGCCTATGAGGCTTGCCTGCGTGGCCTGGGCAAGCTGGAAACCAACCCCGAGCGCCTGGACGAAGACCTGGACAACTGCTGGGAGGTGCTGGCCGAGCCGGTGCAGACCGTGATGCGCCGCTTCGGCGTGCCCAACCCGTACGAGCAGCTCAAGGAGCTGACCCGCGGCAAGGGCATCTCGCGCGAGGCGCTGCAGACCTTCATCAACGGCCTGGCGATCCCCGACGACGCCAAGAAGCTGCTGCTGGACATGACGCCCGCCAGCTACATCGGCAAGGCCGTGGTGCTGGCCGAGCGCATCTGACGCCACATTTCGCCCCTGAACCGGGGCGACGTGCTGCAAAAGCCATCCGCGAGGATGGCTTTTTGCTTTTCTGGCGCAGCGCGGCGGGCAGGTCACTGCGGCTTTGTGCCGCTTGCGACAGAATGTCACTTCAAAGCATTTGAATAACTTAATGAAGGACTGTCCTTCATCGGCGCACAGCCCGCCGCAATAATGCGAGAATCGTAAGCGCACGGGCGGGCCAGCCCCCGCCGGTGCCTTCCCCAAAATTGTGAAACGCTCCTGCGCGGGGCGAGAGGAATCCGATGCGTTCTACCGCCAACGCCCCCACCGGCTACGGTGCCACCGCGATCGCCTTGCACTGGGTCATTGCGCTGGCGATCTTCGCCGCGTTCGGGCTCGGCCTGTACATGACCGGCATTCCGGGGCTGACGCCGACCAAGCTCAAGCTCTACTCCTGGCACAAGTGGCTGGGCGTGACGATCTTCGCGGTTGCCGTGCTGCGCGTGCTGTGGCGTGCAACCCATGCGGCACCGCCGGTGGCGCCCGGCACGCCGGCCTGGCAGGCCAAAGCCGCGGCCGGCGCCCATCACCTGCTGTACCTGCTGATCGTGATCGTTCCTATCAGCGGCTACCTGTACAGCTCGGCCGCGGGCGTGCCGGTGGTCTACCTGGGCCTGTGGAAGATGCCGGCGCTGCTGGAGAAGAACGACGAACTGAAAGAAATACTCAAGTTTGTCCATATCTGGCTGAACTACCTGATGGCGGCGGTGGTCGTTGTCCATGCGGCGGCGGCGGTCAAGCACCAGTTCGTCGACCGCGACGGCACGCTGGGCCGGATGCTGCCGTTCCTGCGCTGAGGCGCCGCCCCGGCCAACTTTTTCCGTACCGCGGCGCGCTGCGCCGACCCTGACAGGAGTTTTTTGAGATGAAACGCAATTCCCGCCGCGGCTCGCTCGTCATCGCCGCCGTCCTGGCCGCCTCCGGCATCGCAGCCAACCTGGCCTGGGCGCAGGTTGACGCCGCCAAGAGCTCGGTGACCGCGGTCGCGCGCCAGATCGGCGTGCCGATGGAAGGCAAGTTCAGGAAGTTCGATGCCGCGGTCAGCTTCGACCCGGCCAAGCTGGCGACCTCGTCGGCCAAGGTCGAGATCGATGTGTCCAGCTTCGAGATCGGCGACGCCGAGACCACCAAGGAAGTGAAGGGCAAGGACTGGTTCGACGCCGCCAAGTACCCCAAGGCCGTGTTCCAGTCCACCAGCATCAAGAACGGCACGCCGGGCAAGTACGACGTGGCCGGCAAGCTGACCATCAAGGGCAAGACCGTTGACGTGGTGGTGCCCGCCACCTACCGCCAGGAAGGCGCCGTGCAGGTGTTCGAGGGCGCGCTGCCGATCAAGCGCACGGTCTTCAATATCGGCGACGGCGAGTGGAAGGACACTTCCGTGGTGGCCGACGACGTGCAGATCAAATTCCGTATCGTGCTGGCCAAGAAGTAACAAGCAAGGCCGGCATTCCGCTGACGTACCCAATCGGCGTTCGTGAGAACGTTCCGCCCCAACCTGATTTGTCGGGAGATTCCATGAAACTGCGTTCCCTCGTTGCCGCCGTCGCGGCCATTTCCGCAACCGCCGCCTTCGGCGTGGCTTCGGCCAATACCGTGACCTACAACCTCGATCCGACCCACACCTACCCGAGCTTCGAGGCCGACCACCTGGGCGGCCTGTCGACCTGGCGCGGCAAGTTCGACAAGTCCAGCGGCGTGGTCACGCTGGACCGTGCCGCCAAGGCGGGCTCGGTCGAGGTCAAGATCGACCCGGCTTCGATCGATTTCGGCAATGCCAAGCTGAACCAGCACGCCAAGGGCCCGGACATGTTCGACGTGGAAGCCTTCCCCGAGGCAGTCTACAAGGGCAAGTTCTCCAAGTTCAAGGGTGACGTGCCGACCGAGGTTGACGGCATGCTGACGCTGCGCGGCGTGTCCAAGCCGGTCAAGCTGGAAATCCGCGATTTCAAGTGCATCCAGCATCCGATGCTCAAGCGCGAAGCCTGCGGCGCCGACGCCGTGGGCCATTTCAACCGTGCCGACTTCGGCCTGGACTACGGCGTGAAGATGGGCTTCAAGCCCGAGGTCAAGCTTGCCATCCAGGTGGAAGGCGTGCGCGCGGACTGAGCGCGCCAGCCCGCTGCGCCGGGCTTCCAGGCAGTCAAGGCCGGCAATGCCGGCCTTTTTTATTGGCCAGTATGATTCAGGCGCCTGCCAGGGCACTTGGTTGTACGACCCCCGACGGGCACAGTACAATGGCCCGCGGCAATCCCTCCTTGATCGGGGCATTGCTACTCCTGCCAAGGCGGGGGCAGCCATGCCCGCAACCGGCTAAAGCGCATCACTATGAGCATTCGCTGCATGTCCCGATACCGGTAGCCGCCCCCGCGACCTCCTCGCCCCTCATGCTGTACCCGGCCGTTCTGCCCTGGCTGTATGGCCCGCAGCGTTTCTCGGTTTTCCCTGGCGCAATACCGTGTATTCCAAAACGCAAATCGATCCGGTAGTTAGTTTCCGCAACTCGCAGGGCGAGCAGGTGCGGGGCACGATTGTCAATCTCCAGAGAAAGTCTCTGGTGATGGAAATCTACAATCCGTATTCGATCGTGCAGGTCAGCGAGGTGCTGAGCGAACTCAGCGTCCGCATGGGGGCCAAGAACGCCTACCTCGGCAAGGCCGTGGTGATGAGCCTGGTGAATACCGGCCTGACCGCCGTGGTGTCGCTGACGCTGATCGACGAATGGCGCGAACTGACGGACCTGACCAACGAGCCCAAGTCAGTCGCGCGCGAAGCCGAGCTTTTTGTGCAGGACTGGGACACGCGCTTCAATATCCGGCGCGACTACCAGATCGTGGTCAACGAGATGCGCGCGTTCCTGTCCGAAGTGTCGCGCTGGGTCGAGCAGGTCGACATGACCGAATCGCTGCCCAAGATTGAAGGCAAGCTCCGCGAAGACGTCTTCTACGAGCTGGCCACGCCCATCATGGTCAAGACAAAGACCTACCTGGATTGGCTTGAGGGCGAGGCCCAGCGCGTGGATCCGGAGATCGCGCCGGTGCACCGCACTTACGCGCAGTCGGCGCTGCACCCGCTCTTGCTGCGGGCGCCGTTCGTATACCGCACCTTCACCAAGCCGCTCGGCTATGCCGGCGACTACGAGATGGTGAACCAGATCCTGAACGACCCGCAGCAGGGTCCCACCACCTATTTCCAGATCGTCAACACCGCCTTCCTCAAGGCGGCCGTGGCGACCGCGCACCGCAACCGCATCGAACTGCTGATCGATTTCCTGACGCGCCAGGCCGATCGCGCGCGCGCCGCTGGCCGGCCGTTCCGCGTGCTCAACGTGGGCTGCGGCCCTGCCTTCGAGATCCAGCGCTTCGTGCGCGAATACCCCAACCCCGAACTGCTGTCGTTCCAGTTGGTCGACTTCAGCGAAGAGACGCTGGAGTTCACGCGTAGCTCGATCGAACGCTCGGCCACCAGCGCCGGGAGCAAGGTTGCCATCGAGATGGTGCACCAGTCCGTGCATGAACTGCTCAAGCGGCGTATCTCGCCGGACGATACCAGTGCAAGGGAGTTCGACGCGGTCTATTGTGCGGGCCTGTTCGACTACCTGTCCGACAAGGTGTGTACGCGGCTACTCTCGTATTTCGCCTCCCGCTCGCGACACGGAGGACAGATTCTGGTAACCAACGTCCACGCCGACAATCCTGAGAAATTCGGCATGGAACACCTGCTGGAGTGGTACCTGATCTACCGCGACGACGCGGGCATGGCGCAGCTACTGCCTGAAAATTCGCACTCGCACCGCATTTACGGCGATGCCACCGGCGTCAACGTATTTGCGGAAGCCACCATTGACTGAAGCAGTCCTTGCGGGGCACGCCATGAGCACCAACCAACTCTACGCCGGCTACCAGTCCGAGCTGGCTGACTTTCGCCTGGCATTCAGCCGTGGCGGCGCCTATACCGCGATCGCGCTGGTTCTGCTCGGCGTCGGGCTCGATTACGGCCAGTATCCGCAGCAGCAGCTTGCCTTCGGGGTGGCGCGCGTGTTGGTGTCGTTGTTGATCGCGGGCGTGGTGGTGGTGCTGTACAGCGCTGCGGGGCGCCGCTTCGCGCCATGGCTGACGCTGACGTGGCTGCTGCTGCCGCAGATCATGATTGCGTGGATGATCTGGCAGACTGAAGGGGCGCAGTCGCCATACTACGTCGGGCTTAACCTCGCGATCTTCGCGTCGGGCATCGCGCTGCCGTTCGGCTTGTGGCAGAACCTTGTGTTCGGCGTACTCTCGTACCTGCTGTACGTCCTGGCATGCCTGTTCCACCCCGGCGGCATCGAGCCGGTGGGCGCTTTTATCGCCAATTCACTGTTCCTGCTGTTCGCCGCGGCGGCCAGCGGGGTCTATACCTTCTTCAACGAGCGGGCGCGCTTCATGTTGTTCCGTCTGAAGGACGAGGTCGCCGAGAAGAATACCGAGCTCGAGGTGATCAACCGCCGGCTGGCCGACATCAAGGGCCAGATGCTGCAGCAGGAGAAGATGGCCGCCATCGGTACGCTGGCGGCGGGGCTGCTGCACGAGGTGAACAACCCGGTCAACTTCTGCCTGATGGCGATCGAAGTGGCGATGGAAGAGCCACAGGCCAAGGAGAACCCTTCGCTGGAAGAGTGCCTGGTCGACGCCAAGCAGGGGATGCAGCGCATCCAGCATATCGTCTCCGACCTCAAGACCTTTGCCTACCGCAAGCCCGGCGCCGAGGTGGAAGGCACGCCGTTCCTGTTCGAGAAGGCGCTCGATTCGTCGATCCGCCTGACCGCGCATGAGCTGCGCGGGGTCAGCCTCAGCCGCGAACTGCCTGCCGACACCCTGGTGCTGGGCGACGAGGCGGCCATCATCGGCGTGCTGATCAACCTGTTCTCGAATGCCGCGCTGGCCATGCGCAAGGCGGGCACGGCCACGCCTGCGATCCATACCACGGCCCGCTGGGACAACCACCGCCTGCACGTCATGGTGCGCGACAACGGCCCTGGCATCCCCCAGGAAAACCTGGCGCGCGTGTTCGAGCCGTTCTTCACCACGCGCGAGGTGGGGCAGGGGCTTGGCCTGGGCCTGTCGATCAGCTACGCGGTGGTGGAACGCCACGGCGGGCAGCTGTATGCCGAGAGCGAACTGGGCCAGTGGACCGCGTTCAGCTTCGACCTGCCGCGTGCGGAGTAACCAGCCATGAGCGAAGCGAAGCAGGCACGGCTTGCCGTCCTCTATGTCGACGACGAGGAGATGGCGCGCAAGTATTTCGCCCGGGCCGCCGGCAGCGACTATGAGGTGCTGGTGGCAGACAGCGCCGACGAGGCCCTGGCGGTGCTGCGCGCGGACCCCGCCCGCGTGGCGGTGCTGGTGACCGACTTCCGCATGCCCGGGCGCGACGGCGGCCAGCTGCTGCGCCAGGTGGCGCAGGAATACCCGCAGATCGTGCGCATCCTGGTCACCGCCTATGCCGACAAGGATGTGCTGCTGGAAACGGTCAACAGCGGCGAAGTCTTCCGCATCCTGGAAAAGCCGCTGAGCGTGGCCGACCTGCGCGAGGTGCTGGCAGGCGCCGCCGAGCGCCACCGCGAGCGCACCCTGCGCCAGCACCGGCTGATGGCGATCGACGAGACCCTGGCCTTCCTGGCGCATGAGCTGAATACCCCGCTGGCTGCCATCGCCAACTTTGCCCACGGCATCCGCGGACGTGTCGCCGGCGAGTACAGTGCGCAGCGCCAGGCCGAGATCGGCCAGGCGGCCAGCGCCATGTACGACAACGCCCAGTATTGCCTGGCGGTGCTGTCGTCGTTCCTGCAGTCGGTGCGCAACAGTGCCGGCAGCACGCCGGCGCGGCCCGATGCCGGCGCCGAGGTCAGCGCCGGCTCGCTGGTCACTTCGCTGCTGGACAGCTACCCGTTCGCAGGCGACCAGCGCAGCTGGGTGCAGGTGGAGATGCACGGCGATTTCCCGGTGCAGACGCTGCCCAACTGCGTGGCGCTGGTGCTCTCCTCGGTGATGAGCAACGCGCTGCGGGCGCTGGGCAGTGTCGGCACGCCGGCGTTGCGCTTTGTGGTGGTGGCGCAGCCGCGCCCGGAAATCCGCATCTGCGACAACGGGCCGGGGATTGCGCCGGAAGTGATGGAGCGGTTGCTGGTCGACCCTGTCACCACCCACGCCAGTGCCGGCGGCAGCGGCCTGGGCATGATTTTCTGCAACCGCGTCATGCAGTCGTTTGGCGGCGGCATCCGGATCGAATCCGCATCCGGTGCCGGCACGACGGTGACGCTGGACTTTCCAAGTTTCAAGAGTCGAAAGCATAGGAGTGACCGATGACCGAACCGAATGCCACGCAGGCACCACCCCCGGCGATTCTGTTCGTCGATGACGAAGCGACTGCAGTCAAGTATTTCCAGCGTGCCATCGGGGCGCTGGCACCGGTGGCCACCGGCGGCTCCGTTGAAGAGGGCAAGGCCTTGCTCGACGCCCACGCAGACAGCCTTGCGGTGCTGGTGTCGGACCAGCGCATGCCGGGCGAGTATGGCAACGAACTGCTGCGCTACGCGCGCGAGCGCTACCCGCATATCGTGCGCATCCTGACCACCGCGTATTCGGAGCTCGACCAGACCGTCGAGGCGGTCAACCAGGGGCAGATCCACCGCTACATCAAGAAGCCGTGGGACATCACCGCGCTGCGCATGGAGCTGAAGCAGGCGCTGGAACTGGCCGGCCTGCGCAAGGAACGCGACCAGCTGCTGCGCGAGAAGCTGTCCGTGCTGCAGACCCAGACCGTGGCCTCGCGCATCGGCATGGTGCATGCGCTGTGCGCCAGCCTGATCGGGCCGGGCCGTTTCCAGCCGGTGGAGACCTACCTCGCGGCGGTCGACCTGGCCGGCGCGGGCAGCGTCGAGCCGGACTGGCAGCGCATGGACTACGCCGACCTGGTGCGGGCCGAGGCCGAGCGCAGCGGCAGCTTCGGCCATGCCGTCGGCACGCGCCTGGCGGGCCTGCGCAGCGCCAACGCGGGCAAGGGGGCGGCCGATGCCGTCGCGGTAATCGCCGACGCGCTGGGCAGCGAGGTGGTGCGCCGCGATGGCGATACCGTGGTCTGGACCGCGCCGGCCACGTTGGCCGAGTACCTGGTGCAGCCGGTGGGCGCGCCGGTGTCTGCCGCGCATGCGGCGTGGCTGGCCAGCCTGCTGTGGCTGGACGAGGCCGGCGGTGCGCTGCAGTTTGCGCGCGATGGCGACGCCATCCTGTGCCGTGCCGGCCAGCGTACCGAGTTCTTCGCGGCCGACCGGCTGGCGGCGTGGATCGAGCGCTTTGCCGAGCAACGTTGACATGGAGCCGGGCTGTAGCCGGTGAGGTGCAGGCTGACATGGCAAGCAAGACGATCGGTGCGGCCGCTGCCGTAGCCGCCAGGCGCAGGGGGCGGCCCGCGCGCTCCGCGCAGAACGTCGATACGCAGCGCGCAGCGATTGTCGAGGCGGCTCGAACCATCCTGGTTTCCGCGGGACTCGAGGCAGCGTCCGCCAGGCGGATCGCGTTGGCGGCCGGCATCGCCCCGGCGACCCTCTATCTGTATTTCGAGAACATCGAAGTCCTTTACGCCGCGGTGCTGGGCGAGTCCCTGCTCCAGTTGCAGCAATACGTGCGCGCGGCCACCGGCGATGTCCCGCCCCCGGCAAAGCCCGCCGGCGACGCAACGCCGGCGCGGGCCCGCGCCGCGGCATCACGCGACATTCGCCCGAGGGGATCTGGTTCAAGGAGTGTGCCGAGCGCTACGGTTTTGCCGCCGCCGTGGAATGGCGCGATTCCGGCCGCCCCATCCCCGAGCCCGAGCCGGGACAGGACCGCGAGCCGCTGATGCCGGCCCCGCCCGCGGGAGCGCGCTCACGCTGGTCAGGCCAGGCATAACACCGGCCGGCCGCGGAAAAAAACAAAGGCGCCCGGGGCGCCTTTGTTTTCGTGGGCGGCAAGCCGTCAGGCCTGCGCGCCGTAGTTGGGGTCGTTGCGGTCGGTCGAGTCGGACTTCTTCTCGCCCTTGACCAGGTCCTCGCGCTTGACGCCCAGCCACATCGCCAGCGCCGCGGCCACGAACACCGACGAGTAGATGCCGAACAAGATGCCGACCGTCAGTGCCAGGGCAAAGTAGTGCAGCGTGGGGCCACCGAAGAAGAACATCGACAGCACCATCATCTGGGTCGAGCCGTGGGTGATGATGGTGCGCGAGATGGTGCTGGTGATCGCGTTGTCGATGATCTCGTGGGTGCTCATCTTGCGGAACTTGCGGAAGTTCTCGCGGATCCGGTCGAAGATCACCACCGATTCGTTGACCGAATAGCCCAGCACCGCCAGGATCGCCGCCAGCACCGACAGCGAGAATTCCCACTGGAAGTAGGCGAAGAAGCCCAGGATGATGACCACGTCGTGCAGGTTGGCGATGATGCCCGCCACCGCGAACTTCCATTCGAAGCGGAACGACAGGTAGATCACGATGCCGGCCACCACGCACAGCAGCGCCAGCAGGCCGTCGGTGGCCAGTTCCTTGCCCACCTGCGGGCCGACGAACTCCACCCGTTGCAGCTTCACGTCAGGCGAGGCCGCCTGCAGCGAGGCCATCACCTGCTCGCTCTGCTGGGCCGAGGTGACGGGCTTACCGTCCGCGCCCTTCTGCAGCGGCAGGCGGATCATCACGTCGCGCGAGGTGCCGAAGTTCTGCACCTGCACGTCGGTATAGCCCAGCTTGCCCACCTGGCCGCGGATCTTTTCCAGGTCGGCGGTCTGCTGGTAGCTGACTTCCATCACCGTGCCGCCGGTGAATTCGATCGACAGGTGCAGGCCCTTGTGCCAGAGGAAGAACACGGCTGCGGCAAACGTCAGGAAGGAAATCACGTTGAAGACCAACGCGTGCTTCATGAACGGAATGTCGCGCCGGATGCGGAAGAATTCCATGTTGAATCCTGTTCTGTACTGCTAGTTGTTGCTGCTCGCCTTACTTGGCGACCGGCGTGTCGGTGGTGTTGCCCGGCTTCCAGATCTGGCCGATGGCCACGCTCTGCAGCTTCTTCTTGCGGCCGTACCAGAGGTTGACCAGGCCGCGGTTGAAGAACACCGCCGAGAACATCGAGGTCAGGATGCCCAGGCAGTGCACCACGGCAAAGCCGCGCACCGGGCCCGAACCAAAGGCCAGCAGTGCCAGGCCGGCGATCAGCGTGGTCACGTTGGAGTCCAGGATGGTGGCCCAGGCGCGGTCGAAGCCGACCGCGATCGCCATCTGCGGCGACGCGCCCGCGCGCAGTTCCTCGCGGATGCGCTCGTTGATCAGCACGTTGGCGTCGATGGCCATGCCCAGCACCAGCGCGATGGCGGCAATGCCCGGCAGCGTCAGCGTGGCCTGCAGCATCGACAGCACCGCGATCAGCAGCAGCAGGTTCACGCCCAGCGCCACCACCGAGAACACGCCGAACAGCATGTAGTACAGGATCATGAACACGCCGATGGCGGCAAAGCCGTAGGCGACCGAGTCAAAACCCTTCCGGATGTTGTCCGCGCCCAGCGACGGGCCGATGGTGCGCTCTTCGATGATCTCCATCGGCGCGGCCAGCGAGCCGGCGCGCAGCAGCAGCGCCAGGTCGTTGGCGGCTTCGGTGGAGTAGGAGCCGGTGATCTGGAAGCTGGAGCCCAGTTCGGACTGGATCGTCGCCACCGTCAGCACTTCGCCCTTGCCCTTTTCGAACAGCACGATCGCCATCGGCTTCTTCAGGTTCTCGCGCGAGACGTCGCGCAGCACGCGTCCGCCCTGGGCGTCGAGCTTGATGTTGACCGAAGGCTGCTGGTTCTGGTCGAAGCCGGCCGAGGCGCTTTCAATGCGGTCGCCGGTGAAGATGACCTGCTTCTTCAGCACCACCGGGGCGCCGTTGCCTTGCGTGAAGAGCTCGCTGCCGAACGGGATCGGGTCGCCCGGGCGCGGGCTGCGCGGCGCGTCGTTGTCGACCAGGCGGGCTTCGAGCGTGGCGGTGCGGCCGATGATGTCCTTGGCCTTGGCGGTGTCCTGCACGCCGGGCAGCTGCACCACGATGCGGTCGGCGCCTTGCTGCTGGATCACCGGCTCGGCCACGCCAAGCTCGTTGACGCGGTTGTGCAGCGTGGTGATGTTCTGCTTGACCGCGGCATCCTGCACGGCCTTGCGGGCGGCTTCGGTGAAGGTGCCGACGATATTGTTGCCGTCCATGGCGAAGGCGACTTCGCGCAGGTTGTCGGCCAGCAGCGGACGCGCGCGGTTGGCGTCGTCGGCGTTGTTGAAGCGCACCGTCAGGCGCTCGCCATCGCGGTCGATGCCGCCGTGGCGGATGCTCTTGTCGCGCAGCAGGGTGCGCGCGTCGCCGCCCAGGCTGTCGAGCTTCTTGTCGACCGCGCCCTTCATGTCGACCTGCAGCAGGAAGTGCACGCCGCCGCGCAAGTCCAGGCCCAGGTACATCGGCAGCGCGTGCATGGCGGTCAGCCAGCGCGGCGAGCCCGACAGCAGGTTCAGCGCGACCACATAGGTGGGGTCGGCCGCGTCGGGGTTGAGCGTGCGCGACAGGATGTCCTTGGCCTTGAGCTGCTCGTCGGTGGTGCGGAAGCGCGCCTTGACCGAGCCGGACTGGCCGGAAATATCAAAGAAGACGCCGTCAGGCTGCAGCTGGTTCTGTGCCAGGATCTCTTCGACCTGCTTCTGCATCGACAGGTCGACCTTGACCGTGGCCTTGCCCGAGGACACCTGCACCGCAGGCGCCTCGCCGAAGAAATTCGGCAAGGTATAGATGATGCCGATGGCCAGGGCCACCAGGATCACGAGGTATTTCCAAAGCGGATAACGATTCATCTCTGGCCAGTCATTCAGCGGTTGGCGGGGCCGGCGCTGGCGTGGCGCACCACGTCGGCGGGGCCGAACCGGTTTGGCAAACAGCCGCCTGGCAACCACGGATCGAAGCCACGGGGGCTTCGTCGGGCTGGATCAGGCGGCTGCCGGGGCATGCGCGAACGGGCATGCCGGAAAAGACAAAGGCGGGAGTCGCGCGCGCGATCGGTGGATCAGAGCGCCTTCAGCGAGCCCTTCGGCAGCACCGTCGTCACGGCGTTCTTCTGCACGGTGATTTCCGTGCCTTCGGCGATTTCCAGGCTGACGTACTGGTCGGTGACCTTGGTCACCTTGCCCAGGATGCCGCCGGCGGTCACGACTTCGTCGTTCTTGGCCAGCGCTTCGAGCATTGCCTTGGCTTCCTTCTGACGCTTCATCTGCGGGCGGATCATGATGAACCACAGCACGCCAAACATCAGGATGATGGGCAGGAAGCTCATCAGGCCGCCAGCCGCGCCGCCGGTACCGGTGGTCTGGGCAAATGCGTTAGAAATCAGCACGTTGATTCTCCGTCACAAAATTAGTCAAATAATCGATCATTCTACCATTCGCATTCCGCCCACCCTTGGCATTCTAGGGCGGAATACGGGTTTGTTCGGGTGCGCCCGGGACAACTTGTGGCAGGGGGCGGCAAGGCCGGGCGCTCCGGATCGCGGCTCGCCCCCGGATGACCCGGCTATTCGACTGCCGGCAGCGCAAAAGTTCGCGCCAGCGGGCATTGTCACTGCGTGCCGCGGGCGCGGTCAGCGGCGAACTGGCGCCGGAAGTCGGCAAAGCGGTGGTGCTCGATGGCTTCGCGCATCTCGCGCATCAGTTGCAGGTAGTAGTGCAGGTTGTGGATGGTATTGAGGCGCGCGCCCAGGATCTCGCCTACGCGGTGCAGGTGGTGCAGGTAGGCGCGCGAGAAGTTGCGGCAGGTGTAGCAGGCGCAGCTTTCATCGAGCGGGCGCGGATCGTTGCGGTGCGCCGCGTTCTTGATCTTGACGTCGCCGAAGCGGGTGAAGAGCCAGCCGTTGCGTGCGTTGCGGGTGGGCATCACGCAGTCGAACATGTCCACCCCGGCGGCGACGCCGGCGACCAGGTCTTCGGGCGTGCCCACGCCCATCAGGTAGTGCGGCTTGTGGGCCGGGAGGCGCGGCGCGACGTGCTCGAGCACGCGCATCATGTCTTCCTTGGGCTCGCCCACCGACAGCCCGCCGATGGCAAAGCCGTGGAAGTCCAGCTCGGACAGGCCGGCCAGCGATTCGTCGCGCAGGTCTTCGTACATGCCTCCCTGGACGATGCCGAACAGCGCGTTGGGGTTGGCCAGGCGCTCGAACTCGTCGCGCGAGCGCTTGGCCCAGCGCAGGCTCATGCGCATCGACTTGGCCGCTTCCTCGTGCGTGGCGGCGCGGCCGTCGATCTCGTACGGCGTGCACTCATCGAACTGCATCACGATGTCGGAGTTCAGCGTGCGCTGGATCTGCATCGAGATCTCGGGCGACAGGAAAAGCTTGTCGCCATTGACCGGAGATGCGAACGTGACGCCATCTTCAGTGATCTTGCGCAGATCGCCGAGCGAAAACACCTGGAAGCCACCGGAATCGGTCAGGATCGGCTTGTCCCAGCCGATAAACTTGTGCAGGCCCTCGTGGGCGTTGACCACGTCCAACCCGGGGCGCAGCCACAGGTGGAAGGTATTGCCCAGGATGATGTGCGCGCCAATCTCGTTCAGTTCCAGCGGCGACATCGCCTTGACCGAGCCGTAGGTGCCGACCGGCATGAAGATCGGCGTCTCGACCACGCCGTGGTTCAGCGTGACGCGGCCGCGGCGGGCGTTGCCGTCGGTGGTGATGAGTTCGAAGTTGAGCATGGCTTGTGATTCTGGATTCAGGCGCCGGGCTGGCGGGTCAGCAGCATGGCGTCGCCGTAGCTGAAGAAACGGTAGCGCTGCTCGACCGCATGGCGGTAGGCGGCGCGGATGGCTTCCACGCCGGCCAGTGCCGACACCAGCATCAGCAGCGTCGACTTGGGCAGGTGGAAGTTGGTGATCAGGGCATCGACCAGGCGGAAGCGGTAGCCGGGGGTGATGAAGATATCGGTGTCGCCGCTGCCGGCGGCGAGCGTGCCGTCGGCCTGCGCGGCCGATTCCAGCGCGCGCAGCGAGGTGGTGCCGACCGCGATCACGCGGCCGCCGCGTGCGCGGGTGTCGCGCACGGCCTGGGCCAGGTCTGCGGAGACGGCGTACCACTCCGAGTGCATCTTGTGCTCGGCCAGGTTCTCGGTGCGCACCGGCTGGAAGGTGCCGGCGCCCACGTGCAGCGTCAGGAAGGCGCGCCGCACGCGGGCGGCATCGAGCCGCGCGAACAGCGCATCGTCGAAATGCAGGCCCGCGGTGGGTGCGGCCACCGCGCCCGGGCTGCGCGCGTAGACGGTCTGGTAGCGGGTCTCGTCGTAGGCGTCCGGGTCGTGCCTGATATATGGCGGCAGCGGCAGGCGGCCGTAGCGCTCGATCAGGTCCAGCGCCGGTTCGGGGAAGCGCAGCGTGAAGAACTGGTCCACACGCGGGCCCACGGTGACGGCGAAGGCGCCGTCAGCCAGGTGCAGTATGCTGCCCTCGGTCGGGGTCTTGGAGGCGCGCACCTGGGCCAGCACGGTGTGGCTGTCGACCACGCGCTCGACCAGCACCTCGATCTTGCCGCCGCTGGGCTTGTGGCCGAAGAAGCGCGCCTTGATCACGCGGGTGTCGTTGAAGACCAGCAAGTCGTCGGGACGCAGGTAGTCGACGATGTCGCTGAAGGCGCGGTCGACCATGCGCACCGCGTCGGCGGTGTCGGCCGGGGCCAGCCGTTCGACCACCAGCAGCCGGCTCGCGCTGCGGTCGGGCAGCGCACTCTGGGCAATCAGTTCTGGCGGCAGCGGGAAATCGAAATCGGAAAGCGTCAACATCGTGGGAGCGGCGGGCTGCGCGATCCCATGCAGGCCGGAGCGGGGCACAAAACGGCACTCCGCTGCCCGTGGTGGCAGCCGGCATGGGTACAATCGGCGAATCCGATATTGTAAGGCCACGGGCGCGCTTGCCGCCGGGCCAGGCGTGATGCCGGCTATTCGCCGGCGCCGCGCCAGCCAACCCCGCAGCACGAGAGCGACCGCTGCCAACTTTTTCGCCGATGCCCGGAACCGCCGCTGAACCGATCCACGACCCCGCCGACGCCGCCAAGGAAACGGCGGCGCCCGCGCGCGGCAAGGCCGGCGAAGCCAGGGGCAAGGCCGCCGCCTCCGGCACGTCTTCCGCGGCCGCGCGCCTGGCCAAGCTCGGCCTGCGCCGTCCCGTCGACCTGGTGCTGCACCTGCCGATGCGCTATGAGGACGAGACCACGCTGGCGCCGATCGCCGAGGCGATCCACCGCGCCGGGCTCGGGCTGCCGGCGCAGGTGGAAGGCGAGGTCATCTCCAACGAAGTCACGTTCCGGCCGCGCCGCCAGCTGGTGGTCAAGATCGCCGACGACAGCGGCGAGCTGACGCTGCGCTTCCTGAACTTCTACGGCAACCAGACCAAGCAGATGGCCGAAGGCGTGCGCCTGCGCGTGCGCGGCGAGGTGCGCGGCGGCTTCTTCGGCGCCGAGATGGTCCACCCGACGGTGCGTCCGGTGGTGCCCGGCGAAGCGCTGCCCGACCGCCTGACGCCGGTGTATCCGTCCACCGCCGGCATCCCGCAGGCCTATCTGCGCAAGGCTATCGGCGGCACGCTGTCGCGCACGCCCATGCCCGAGACGCTGCCGCGGGCGGTGCTGGAGGGGCCGCTGGCACGCCTGCACCTGCGCCCGCTGGCCGACTGCCTGCGGCTGCTGCACGCGCCTCCGCCGCAGGAGAGTGAGGCCGCGCTGGCCGACCGCTCGCACCCGGCCTGGCAGCGCATCAAGTTCGACGAACTGCTGGCGCAGCAGATCTCGCTGCGGCGCGCGCACGCGGCGCGGCGCGAAAAGACCGCGCCGACCATGCCGCGCCGCGAGGGCGGCCTGCTGACGCGCTTCCTGGCCGCGTTGCCGTTCCGGCTGACCGGGGCGCAGCAGCGCGTGGTGGAAGAAATCGCCGCCGACATGACGCGCCCGCACCCGATGCACCGGCTGCTGCAGGGCGACGTGGGCAGCGGCAAGACCATCGTCGCCGCGCTGGCGGCCTGCCAGGCGATCGATGCCGGCTACCAGGCCGCTTTGATGGCGCCCACCGAAATCCTGGCCGAGCAGCACTACCGCAAGCTGTCCGCATGGCTGGAGCCGCTGGGCGTGCCGGTGGCGTGGCTGGCCGGCAGCCAGAAGGCACGCGACAAGCGCGAGGCCGTGGCGCGCGTGGAATCGGGCCAGGCGCAGCTGGTGATCGGCACCCACGCGCTGATCCAGGACACCGTGCGCTTTGCCAAACTGGGGCTGTCGGTGGTCGACGAGCAGCACCGCTTCGGCGTGGCGCAGCGGCTGGCGCTGCGCGGCAAGGCCGGTGCCGCCGATACCCCCGATTCAGCGGCGACCGCGGCCGAGACCGTGCCGCACCAGTTGATGATGTCGGCCACGCCGATCCCGCGCACGCTCGCCATGACTTACTACGCCGACCTCGATGTGTCGGTGATCGATGAATTGCCGCCGGGCCGCACCCCCATCGTCACGCGCCTGGTCAACGACGAGCGGCGCGACGAAGTGATCGGACGCATCCATCACGCCGCCGCCGAAGGCCGCCAGGTCTACTGGGTGTGTCCGCTGATCGAGGAAAGCGAGGCGCTGCAGCTGCAGACCGCGGTGGAGACCTATGAAACGCTGGTGGCCGCGCTGCCCGACCTGCGCGTGGGCCTGGTGCACGGGCGCCTGCCGCCGGCCGAGAAGGCCGCGGTGATGGACGACTTCAGCGCCAACCGCATGCAGGTGCTGGTGGCCACCACCGTGATCGAAGTGGGCGTGGACGTGCCCAATGCCTCGCTGATGGTGATCGAGCACGCCGAGCGCTTCGGCCTGGCGCAGCTGCACCAGCTGCGCGGGCGGGTGGGGCG
>NZ_JBYTAH010000100.1:0-20735 GCF_058787975.1 Cupriavidus sp. FW305-26 | reverse complement strand
AAAGTAGGTCATCGCCAGGCTCTTATTCCGCAGAACCCCCAGCCCCAAAAGGCTGGGGGTTTTTGCTTTGGCGCGGCACAAACGCCCGGGGGTCGGCGCAGGCACGCATGTCCTCGTTGTTTTCATGCCGCATCGCGGGTCGCCGAGCATTCCGGGACTGTCCGCCTTCTGCTATGGTCGACACCCAAGTGCCCACATGCGGCACGAAGGCGGTTGCAACGCTTGTTTGCAGCAAGTAGTGAGCAATAGCCGGACCCTTGCCAACAGAGCAGGTCCGGATTCGGGTTCCGAGGGGTTACATGACGGCCAAGGTGTTTCGGCTGGTTTTGACTGGCGCCGCCGGCGCGCTGCTGCTGGCAGGATGCGCATCTACTCCCCCTGTTTCCGCGGTTCCTCCGGGTGACACGGCCGCTGTGGCCGGCACTTCCGCGATCGATTGCCAGGCATTCGCCAGGCGCATGGCCGCGTACGCGGCAGCGCAGACGGATCCGGCGGTGACTGCCATATCGTCGCCCGACCCGCTGGCTGCCGCCAACACCAGTGCGGCGGAAGCCGAGGCGGGTGATGACGGCGAAGTCGCCGATGCCGCGCCGCCGCCGACCCTGGTCACGCTGCCGTTGTTCTCGGTGTCACCGCATCGCGACCAGTTGCCGGTCGGCTGGCAGCCTTGGACCATCAACCGCAACAAGACGCCCACCCGTTATTCGATGGCAGAGGTCGACCAGCGCGTGGTCGTCCATGCGAAGGCCGAGAGTTCGGCCTCCGGCCTGTATGTCCCGCTGCGCGATCGCGATGCCGGCATGCTGCGCTGGACCTGGAAGACCAGCGGCATTATCCGCAACGCCGACAACAGCCACGGCCCGCGCGAGGATTCGCCGTTGCGCCTGTTCGTCGCCTTCGATGGCGACAAGGGTGCGCTGCCCTTGAAAGACCAGCTGATGTACGAGATGGCGCGGCTGACCACCGGCCGGGAAATGCCCTACGCCACGCTGATGTACATCTGGGGCGGACGGCGCGCGGAAGGCTCATTGGTGAAGAACCCGCACACCGACCGGGTACGCATGATCGTGGTGGATAGCGGCATGAAGCACGCCAATGAGTGGCGTTGCCATGAGCGCGACCTGCGCGCCGACTACCGCAAGGCCTTCGGGACCGACCCCGGCCCGGTCATCGCCGTGGGCATCATGACCGATACCGACAACACCAAGAGCAAGGCCGAGTCCTGGTACGGCGACATCGCGCTGGACTGAAGCGCCCCGGCGGCGCCTTCAGCCGCCGATAGGCTCGGCCAGCGCGAGCACCGCGAACGAGGCCAGCCAGTGCGTGGACACATACTCGCCCTCGACCGCCTGCGGCAGCGATGCCTCGAGATGATCGGACCATGCCCGGATGGCCAGCGGCCGCAGCGGCTCGGGCAAGGCGGGCTCCAGCATGCGCCAGCACCAGGCGCGCGAAAGGTTGAGCCCGTCCAGGTGCGAGGTCTTGGGGTCGCTGCGATTGGTCACTTCGACCGGCGTCAGCCAATTAGCCAGTTCCGCCTGCCCCGGCACGAACAACTCCCACCATTCTGAAAACGCGCAGCCGTCCATCACGGCGTGCATCAGCACGGCTTCGGTCAGCCCGCCGGACAGGAATTCATCGCCGCCGGGCTCATATCGCGCCGGGTATTTCTGATCATGTCCGAACCAGCGGTGGGCGCGCCGCACGATGGCGCGCCGCAAGGTGAAGTCCTGGTGTGTGCGCGCATAGGCCATGGCCATGACCAGGGCGAAGGCGCTGTTGTAATGGGTGCCGGTGCGCACCGGGAATACCGCTGCATCCAGGAAATCCGCCAGTTGCCGTGACAGGTGCGATGCCAGCGGCGCGCATGCCTCGGCCCAGGTGGCTGCCTGGGCGTCCTGCCGCGCCAGCGCCAGCAACTCCGCCTGCAGTTTCAGCATCCAGCCCCAGCCATAGGGGCGTTCGAAGGTGCGCGAAAGGGGCTGCTGGAAGTAGGCCAGTTCGACCGCAATGTGCTCTGGACGCAGCTGGGCGTCCAGCGTTGCGCGGATGCGGGGCGCCTCCTCCTGGTCCGGCGACAGCGCCAGCAGCCGCACCAGCAACCAGTGCATGTGCACGCTGGAGTGCCAGTCGTAGCTGCCGCAAAAGACCGGATGCCTGGCCGACGGTTCGGCCAGGTCACCGGCGCTGGCCATCATGTGGTCCAGCTTGTACGGATAGCGGCGCAGGATATTGTCCAGCGCCACGCGCGCGAAGCTGCGCGCTGTCTCGCGATCCAGCGCCAGGCGGCCCATCGCGGATGCTCCCCAGTTTTTTTATCGTTGTGCTGTGCTCAGGTGCGTAACGTCACGCAGGCGCCAGCCACTTTTCCACCAGCCGCACGAAGAACGTCGAGCCCACCGGCAGCAGTTCGTCGTTGAAATCGTAGCTCGGGTTGTGCAGCATGCAGGGCCCGATGCCATGGCCGGCGTCGCGATGGCCGCCGTCGCCGTTGCCCAGGAACAGGTAGCAGCCCGGCTTGTGCTGCAGCATGAACGAGAAATCCTCGGCGCCCATGGTGGGCTCGACATTGCTGTCGACGTTGTCCGCACCGACCAGTTCCGCGGCGACCGCGGCCGCAAAGCCGGTCTCGGCCTCGCTGTTGATGGTCGGCGGATAGTTGCGGTGGAATTCGTATTCGATGGTGCAGTCGAATGCCGCCGCCACCGCGCGCGCCACTTCTTCCATGCGCCGTTCGATCAGGTCCAGCACCGGCACCGTGAACGTGCGCACCGTGCCGCCGATCCAGGCCTGGTCCGGCACGATATTGGTGGCGTCGCCTGCGTGGAACTGCGTGACCGAGATCACCGCGGTATCGATCGGGCGCTTGTTGCGCGTGATGATGCCCTGCAGCGCCGACACGATCTGCGCAGCGGTGAAGACCGGGTCGTTGCCGTTGTTGGGCATGGCCGCATGCGCACCCTTGCCGCGCACCACAATGCGGAATTCGTTGCTCGATGCCATCAGCGGGCCCGCGCGCGTGCCGAACGCTCCGACCGGCATGCCCGGCCAGTTGTGCACGCCGAACACCGCGTCGCACGGAAAGCGCTCGAACAGCCCGTCCTTGATCATTTCGCGGGCGCCGCCGCCGCCTTCCTCGGCTGGCTGGAAGACCAGGTGCACGGTGCCGTCGAAGGGCTTGTGCTGCGCCAGGTAGCGCGCCGCGCCGAGCAGCATGGCGGTGTGGCCGTCGTGGCCGCAGGCGTGCATCTTGCCGGTGTGCTGCGAGCGGTGATCAAAGGTGTTCGCTTCCTGCAGCGGCAGCGCGTCCATGTCGGCGCGCAGGCCGATGGTGCGCGGGCTGTTGCCGTTGCGGATCACGCCCACCAGGCCGGTGGTGCCCAGGCCGCGATGCACTTCGATGCCCCACGATTCCAGGTTCTGCGCGACCACGTCGGCAGTGCGCTGTTCTTCGAAGCAGAGTTCCGGGTGGGCGTGGATGTCGCGCCGGATCGCGCGGATTTCGGCTTGTGCCTGCAGGATTTCGGGGATGAGCTTCATGATGCCTGGCTGCCCTGGACGTTAGGGGCGTTAGCGTTGGATACCCCGATCATACGATGCCTCTCCGCAAAGCGCCAAAATGCGGCGATTTCCTGCGCGCTTGCCAGGTTGGCGCAGTGCAATATGCCAGCGCGGGTGGGTTTCCCCGCATTGCCGCGACATGCGCACTGCTGGAACAGTTCATGCTTGAAGTGCCCGGCCGGCAATTTCGTCGCTTTGTGATGCGCAACCGCACCCCAAACCGCACCAAAACGCAGCGCCGCCGCGTGACCCGCGGCGCGGCGCATTGCCGATCCTAAAACGTCTGCTTCACTTCCTACAGGGAGAATTGCGCGATGTCCCTTCGCACTTTCAAGAAGGCAATTGGTGTGGTGGCGGTAGCCGGGGCCCTTGGCCTGGCGCTCGCCGGCACCGCCCAGGCCGCGGACCTCAAACTGGCCATGAGTTCGCCGCCAACCTCGATGGATCCGCACTTCTACAACCTGTTCTCCAACATCAACGTCTCCGAGCATATCTTCGACTCGCTGACCAAGATGGATCCGGACAGCCGCATCATCCCGGGCCTGGCCGAGTCGTGGAAGCTGGTCAACAACCTCACCTGGGAATTCAAGATCCGCAAGGGCGTGAAGTTCCACGACGGCTCCGAGCTGACCGCCGAAGACGTGATCTGGTCGCTGGACCGTCCGGCCACCATCCAGAACAGCCCGGGCAAGTTCGATGTCTACACCAAGGCGATCGTCAACAAGAAGATCATCGACAAGCACACCATCCAGCTGACCACCAACCAGCCTTATCCGCTGATGCTGAACGACCTCACGTCGATCTTCATCGTGCAGAAGAAGGCGACGCAGGGGCTGAGCTCGGATGACTTCGCGCAGGGCAAGGGCATGGTCGGCACCGGGCCGTTCAAGTTCGTCAGCTATGCCCGCGACGACCGGGTCGAGCTGGTGCGCAACAACGACTACTGGGGCGCCAAGCCGGCCTGGGACAAGGTTACCCTGCGCTTCATCCCCAATCCGGCGACGCGCCTGGCGGCGCTGCTGTCGGGCGACGTGCAGGCCATCGAGAACGTGCCCACGCCTGACCTGCCCAAGGTGCGCCAGGATCCCAAGCTGTCGTTCTTCTCCAAGATCTCGCACCGCGTGATCTACCTGTATTTCGATGCCAAGCGCGACAAGTCGCCCTACGTCACCACCAAGGAAGGCGCACCGCTGGACAAGAACCCGCTGAAGGACGCGCGCGTGCGCAATGCCATCAGCATGGCGATCAACCGGCAGGGCATCAAGGACCGCCTGATGGAAGGCCTGTCCGAGCCGACCAACAACCTGGTGCCGCCGACGCTGTTCGGCTATAACCCCAACCTGAAGACGGTCAAGTACGACCCCGAGGCCGCCAAGAAGCTGCTGGCCGACGCCGGCTTCCCGAACGGCTTCGGCGTGACGCTGCATACGCCCAACAACCGCTACGTCAACGACGAGAAGATCGCGCAGACGATTGCGCAGAACCTGACCCGCATCGGCATCGCCACCAAGGTCGAAGGCATGCCGATGGCGACATACTCGTCCAAGGGCATCAAGCACGAGTGGTCGTTCGGGCTGCTGGGCTGGGGCGCGCAGACCGGTGAGGTCAGCTCGCCGCTGCGCGCGCTGCTGGCGTGCGAGGACAGCAAGAAGGGCTTCGGCACCACCAACTGGGGCGAGTACTGCAACCCCAAGATGGACGTGGTGCTGGAGAAGGCGCTGTCCACCGTGGATGACAACGAGCGCTCCAAGCTGCTGCAGGAGGCCACCGCAATCGCGATCAACGATGGCGGTATCGTCCCGATCCACCAGCAGGTGACCACCTGGGCCACACAAAAGGGCATCGTCTACGTGCCGCGTACCGACGAGCGCACCTACGCGCATAACTTCAAGCCCCAGTAAGCTCCGGTCAACCCAGACAGGAGCCTCGGCCCGCGGATGGTCTGCTGGCCGAGTTTGCGGTGCCGCGCATGGCTGCCGCGCCACACCCGGGAAGCGCCACGGCGCGGCCCGGGCGTGGCGTGCCTTCGCGCGCGAAAGGAAAGTGGTTCGAACATGCTGGTCTTTATCATCCGGCGCCTGATGCAGAGCGTGGTTGTGCTCTTCGTCATGTCGCTGCTGGTTTTCCTCGGCGTCTTTGCCATCGGCAATCCCGTCGACATCCTGATCAACCCGCAGGCCGACCAGGAGGACATCAAGCGCACCATCGCGGCGCTGGGCCTGGACAAGCCGCTGTGGGAGCAGTACTGGGTGTTCCTGCAGAATGCGCTGCAAGGCAACCTGGGCACCTCGTTCGCGCACGGCACGCCGGCACTCAAGCTGATCTTCGAGCGCATGCCCGCCACCATGGAGCTGGCCATTTGCGCGATCCTGCTGGCGATCGTGCTGGGCATTCCGCTGGGCCTGTGGGCCGGGCTGCGGCCCAAGGGCATTGCCGGCAAGTCGATCATGGCGGTGTCGATCCTGGGCTTCTCGCTGCCCACCTTCTGGGTCGGGCTGATGCTGATCATGGTGTTCGCGGTGCAGCTCGGCTGGCTGCCCTCCAACGGGCGCGGCGAGACCGTGCGCGTGCTCGGCATCCCGCTCAGCTTCCTGACTGCCGACGGCATCCGCCACCTGGTCCTGCCGGCGGTGACGCTGTCGCTCCTGAATATCGCCATGGTGATCCGGCTCACGCGCGCCGGCACGCAGGAGGCGATGATGCAGGACTACGTCAAGTTCGCGCGCGCCAAGGGCCTGTCGAACACGCGCATTGTCGGCGTGCATGTGCTGAAGAACATCCTGATCCCGATCGTCACGGTGATCGCGCTGCAGTTCGGCTCGATCATCGCATTTGCGATCGTGACCGAGACCATCTTCGCCTGGCCCGGCATGGGCAAGCTCATCATCGACTCGATCCAGCTGCTGGACCGGCCGGTGATCGTCGCCTACCTGATGGTGATCGTGACGCTGTTCATCCTGATCAACCTGGTGGTGGACATCATCTACAGCATGCTCGATCCGCGCGTGCGCATTGCCGACAACAAGGGCTGAGCCATGAGTGCCGTATCTGTAGAACAAGAGGACAAGACCCCGCCGCTCGCCGCGGCGCGCGAACAATCGCCGTGGCGGCGCTTTGCCGCGGAGTTCTTCTCCAGCAAGATTGCTGTGGCCGGACTGGCCACGCTGGTCGTCATCATCCTGATCGCCATCTTCGCGCCGTGGCTGGCGCCGCAGAACCCCTATGACCTGGCCACGCTGGACGTGCTCGACGCGCGCCTGGCGCCGGGCGAGCAGGCCGGCACCGGCATGACCTTCCTGCTGGGTTCGGACGAGCAGGGCCGCGACATCCTGTCGGCGGTGATGTACGGCCTGCGCATCAGCATCGGCGTGGGCGTGGTCAGCACCGTGATCGCGCTGCTGCTGGGCGCCACGCTCGGCCTGCTGGCCGGCTTCCTGGGCGGTCGCACCGAGGCCTTCATCATGCGCGTGGCCGACCTGCAGCTGTCGTTCCCGCCGATCCTGCTGGCGCTGATCCTGCTAGCCTTCCTGCGCCCGGGCCTGGGCAATATCGTGATCGCGCTGGTGGCGGTACAGTGGGCCTACTACGCCCGCACCACGCGCAGCGCCGCACTGGTGGAGCGCCGCAAGGAATATATCGAGGCCGCCACCTGCCTGGGCCTGCCGCCGATGCGCATCATGTTCCGCCACCTGCTGCCCAACTGCCTGCCGCCGCTGATCGTGATCGCGGCGCTGCAGGTGGCCTCGGCGATCACGCTGGAAGCGACGCTGTCCTTCCTCGGGCTGGGCGTGCCGGTCACGGAGCCCTCGCTGGGCTCGCTGATCTCCAACGGCCAGCAGTACATGCTGTCGGGCAAGTACTGGATCAGCTTCTTCCCGGGCATTGCGCTGGTGGTCACCATCGTGGCGATGAACCTGGTGGCCGACCAGTTGCGCGACGTCCTCAACCCGCGCCTGCAGACGCAATAACCAGGAGCGGTACATGGCACAACCGACATTGGTGGTTGAACACCTGAAGACGCAATTCCACACGCGCGGCGGCATCGCCAAGGCCGTCGACGACGTGTCCTTCACCGTGGGCCGCGGCGAGATCATGGGGCTGGTGGGCGAGTCCGGCTCGGGCAAGTCCATGACCGGGTATTCGATCATGGGCCTGATCGATCCGCCCGGGAAGATCGTCGACGGCCGCATCGCGCTGACCAGCCGCGACGGCATCACCCGCGACCTGCGCGCGCTCACGCCGGCGCAGCAGCGCGACGTGCGCGGCAACCGCATCGCGATGATCTTCCAGGACCCGATGATGACGCTGAACCCGGTCCTGCGCATCGACACGCAGATGATCGAGGCGGTGCTGGCCCATGAGAAGGTAGGCAAGGCGGTGGCGCGCGAACGCGCGCGCAATGCGCTGGCGCGGGTCGGCATCCCGTCGCCGGACGAGCGCCTGCAGGCCTATCCGCACCAGTTCTCGGGCGGCATGCGCCAGCGCGTGGCGATCGCGATCGCGCTGCTGAACAAGCCCGACCTGATCATTGCCGACGAGCCCACCACCGCGCTGGACGTCACCATCCAGGGCCAGATCCTGTACGAGATGCAGACCCTGTGCCGCGAATCGGGCACGGCGTTGATCTGGATCACGCACGACCTGTCGGTGGTGGCGGGACTGGCCGATACCGTGTGCGTGATGTACGCCGGCAAGATCGTCGAGGCCGGCGACGTGCGCCAGGTGCTGGAGCACCCCGAGCACCCCTACACCCACGGGCTGATCAGCTCGGCGCCGTCGCGCAATCCGCGCGGCACGCCGCTGCGGCAGATCCCGGGCATGACGCCGTCGCTGCTGAACCTGCCGGGCGGCTGCGCGTTCCGCGAACGCTGTCCCTACGCCACCGCTGCCTGCAAGACCGAGCCGCCGCTGGAGACCGCCGCCGACGGCCGCCGCCTGCGCTGCTTCCATCCGGTGCTGGCCAACCAGGAGGCAGCATGAGCGCAACTGAACTGCAATCCCGACCGATGACGAATCCTGCAGCGGAAGAGGGGGGCACGCCGAGCGCGCCGATCCTGGAGCTGCGCGGCGTGTCCAAGCGCTTCGTCAAGTCGCTCGACACCGCCGCGCGCATCGCCAACCTGTTCGGCGCCCATGCGCATGACGAGGTGGTGCACGCGGTCGACCGTGTCGACCTGAGCATCCGCGCCGGCGAAGTGGTGGGCCTGGTCGGCGAGTCCGGCTGCGGCAAGTCCACGCTCGGGCGCATGGCCGTGGGCCTGCACTCGCTGACCGAGGGCGAGCGCCTGTGGCGCGGCATCAACCTGGACCACCTGCCACCCGACAAGCGCCGCGAGAAGCAGCTGGCGATCCAGATGATCTTCCAGGACCCGTACGCCTCGCTCAATCCGCGGCTGCGCGTGCTGGATATCGTGGGCGAGGCGCCGGTGGTGCACGGCATGGTCGAGCGCGGCGCGCAGAAGGGCTATGTGGAAGACATGCTGGTGCGCGTGGGCATGGACCCGACCGTGCTGCGGCGCTTTCCGCACCAGTTCTCCGGCGGGCAGCGCGCGCGCATCGGCATTGCCCGGGCGCTGGCGGTCAAGCCCGAGTTCCTGGTGTGCGACGAGTCGGTGGCGGCGCTGGACGTGTCGATCCAGGCCCAGGTGCTGAACCTGTTCATGCGCCTGCGTGAAGACCTGAACCTGACCTACCTGTTCATCAGCCATGACCTGGGCGTGGTCAAGCACATCAGCGACCGCGTGGTGATCATGTACCTGGGGCGGGTGGTGGAATCCGCGCCGACCGAAGACGTGTTCGCCGCGCCCAACCATCCCTATACCCAGGCCCTGCTGGCCGAGGCGCCCAAGCTGGAGGTGGCCCGCAAGACCTATGTGGCGATCCGCGGCGAGATCCCGTCGCCGCTGAACCCGCCGCCGGGCTGCCACTTCCACCCGCGCTGCCCGCATGCGATGCCGCGTTGCCGGGAAGAGCAGCCGCTGCTGAAGGAGATTGCGCCGATGCGGTTCTCGGCGTGTCACCTGAACGACATGGAGTAGGGCCTGGTTTTCTCCTCCCTGCGCGAGGGAGGAGAAAACCTTGAATCTCAGCGGATCACCTGCCCCTTCGAATTGATGATCGTCATCTCCACAAACTTCGAACCCACGTGGTTCTCCGGCGTGAAGTTGATGATAAACCCGCCGAGGTCATAGCTGCGCATTGACTCCAGCGCGGTCACCAGCTTCTCGCGCGTCAGGTCCTTGCCCGCGCGGCGCAGGCCCTCGGTGAACGTCTTGGCGGAGATAAAGCCTTCGATGCTGGCGTAGTCGAATTCGCTGGGCTTGCCGGCGGCCTGCAGCAGGCGCAGGTACTCCCGCACGATCGGCAGCGTGGCGTTGCCCGGGTGCGGCATCACCTGCGAGATGATCACGCCGCTGCCCTGTGCGCCGACCTCGTTGGCCAGCGCCTGCGTGCCGACGAAGGAGACGTTGTAGAACTGGCCGTTGTAGCCGCGGCGCAGCGCTTCCTTCACGAAGGCGCCGGCGGTGCGGTAGGCGCTGATCATCACCACGGCGTCGGGCCTGGCCTTTATCGAACCCTGGATGGCGTCGCCGATTTCCGTGGTGTTGCGGACCACGGGCTCGCGCGCGACGATCTGTACGCCGCTGTCGGGCGCGGCCTTGAGCGCGCGCTCCAGGCCATCCAGCCCGGCCTTGCCGTAGGCGTCCTCGTTGTAGACCACGGCCACGCGCTTGAGCCCGGTGGTCTGGATCTGGCGCAGGATGGCCGCGGTTTCCTCGTTGTAGCCGGCGCGCACATGGAAGACGTAGCGGCTGCGCGGCTCGCGCAGCGACTGCGCCCCGGTGTACGGGCCGAAGAACGGCACCCGGGCCTGGATTGCCAGCGGCAGCGCGGCCTGGCTGGTGGGCGTGCCGACATAGCCGAAGAGGGCGAAGACGCGGTCTTCCTCGATCAGCTTCCTGGTGTTCCTGGCGGCGGGCTCGGGCTCGTAGTAGTCGTCCAGCGCCTCCAGCCGGATCTTGCGGCCGTGGATGCCGCCCTGCTGGTTGATATGGTCGAAATACAGCCGTGCGCCCGAGTTCATCTGCTTGCCGAGCACGGCGGTCGGGCCGGTCAGCGCGGCGGACTGGCCCAGCAGGATGGTGTCGGCGGTGACGCCGTTTTCGGATGTGGCGGGGGTGCCCGCCGTGTTGGCTGCGAAGGCAGCGCAGGATGCGCCACCCGTGCCGATGGCGCACGCCACCAGCAGGCCGGCAAGCCGGCCATTGACCCCGGATCGGAACGACATAAACCCCCCGCGAAATGTGGTTCGGTTACCCGTTTGCCGCGTCGGCCGGTCTCTTGCCGGCGAATTGCTCACGTCGTGCGGCATGGTGCGCGTACCGGTCTGTGCCGGCAGCGCGCCGGCACATCATAATCGAATACAATCGGATCGAGATACTCCCCGCCATCCCCCCGCACGGCCGGGAAAGCGCCGCCCGCCGGCGCGGCTCGGGCGCCGCTACCAGCGCGCCTGCGCCGGCATCTCCAGTTCCGTACGACCGAACGAAAAAACAACACACCCCGCCCGGAGACCCCATGGCTTCCCGCATCGTCCGCGCCGCCTGCCCGCATGACTGCCCCGATACTTGTGCCTTGCTCGTCACCGTCGAGGACGGCCGTGCCGTCAAGGTAGCGGGCGATCCCGACCATCCCGGCACGCAGGGCGTGCTGTGCACCAAGGTGTCGCGCTACACCGAGCGCACCTACCACCCGGACCGGCTGCTGACACCGATGAAGCGCATCGGCAGGAAGGGCGAAGGCAAGTTCGCGCCGATCTCCTGGGACGAGGCGCTCGACACCATCGCCACCCGCCTGCAGGCGATCGCGGCGCGCGATCCGCAGGCGATCGTGCCGTACAGCTACGCCGGCACCATGGGGCTGGTGCAGGGCGAGAGCATGGCCGCGCGCTTCTTCAACAAGCTGGGCGCGTCGCGGCTGGACCGCACCATCTGCGCCAGCGCCGGCGCCACCGCGCTGCGCTACACCTATGGCGCCAGCGTGGGCATGGACATGGAGCACGTGGTCGATGCCAGGCTGGTGATCATCTGGGGCGGCAACCCGATTGCCTCCAACCTGCATTTCTGGACCCGCGCGCAGGAAGCCAAGCGGCGCGGCGCCACGCTGGTGGCAATCGACCCGTACCGCTCGCTGAGCGCCGAGAAGTGCCACCGCCATATCGCGCCGATGCCCGGCACCGACGGCGCGCTGGCGCTGGCGCTGATCCATGTGCTGATCCGCGACGACCTGCTCGACCACGACTACATCGAACGCCACACCGTCGGCTTCGAGGCGCTGCGCGAGCGCGCGCAGGCCTACACCCCGGCACGCGCGGCCGAGATCTGCGGCATCCCGGCCGAGGACATCGAATGGCTGGCCGGCCTCTACGGCCAGCTGGCGGTGCGCGAGCGCCAGCCGGTGGCAATCCGCCTGAACTACGGCATGCAGCGTGTGCACGGCGGCGGCCAGGCGGTGCGCGCGGTGGCGTGCCTGCCGTCGCTGGTGGGCGCCTGGCGCCAGCCCGCGGGCGGGCTGCAGCTGTCGACCTCGGGCTTCTTCCCGATCAACGAAGCCGCGCTGCAGCGCCCCGACCTGCTGCCTGGCTGGCCGCAGACGCTGCCGCGCATCGTCAACATGAGCACCATCGGTGACGCGCTGCTGGCCGAGCCCGCGCCCGGCGCGCCGCGCATCGAGGCCGTGGTGGTGTACAACAGCAACCCGGTCGCGGTGGCGCCGGAATCCGGCAAGGTCGCCGCGGGCTTCGCGCGCGAGGACCTGTTCACGGTGGTGCTGGAGCACTTCCGCACCGACACCGCCGACTATGCCGACATCCTGCTGCCGGCGACCACGCAGCTTGAGCACACCGACGTGCACAAGGCCTACGGCCACACCTATTTCCTGGCCAACAACGCCGCCATCGCGCCGATGGGCGAGGCCCTGCCCAATACTGAGATCTTCCGCCGGCTGGCCCAGCGCCTGGGCTTCACCGAGGCGTGCTTTGCCGACAGCGACGAGGCCATCGCCGCGCAGGCCATCATTCCGGGCGATGCGCGCGCGGCCGGCATCAGCTGGGAATCATTGAAGGAGCAGGGCTGGCAGAAGCTGGCGCTGCCGGCGGCGCCGTTCGCCGAGGGTGGCTTCCCGACCGCATCGGGCAAGTGCCAGTTCTATTCTGAGCCGATGGCGCGCGACGGCCTCGACCCGCTGCCTGACTACGTGCCGCAGTACGAGGCGCCGCTGACCGCGCCCGAACTGGCGGCGCGCTATCCGCTGGCGATGATCTCGCCGCCGGCGCGCAACTTCCTCAACAGCTCCTTCGTCAACGTCGACAGCCTGCGCGCCACCGAGGGCGAGCCGCACCTGGACATCCACCCGGCCGACGCCGCCGAGCGCGGCATCGTGCACGGCGCCATGGTGCGCGTCTTCAACGACCGCGGCAGCATGGTGGCGCGCGCCCGCGTCACCGACCGCGCCCGGCGCGGGCTGGTGGTGGGCCTGTCGATCTGGTGGAAGAAGCTGGCCTCGGACGGCAAGAACGCCAACGAGCTGACCAGCCAGCGCCTGACCGACCTGGGCCGCGCGCCGGTGTTCTATGACTGCCTGGTGCAGGTCGAGGCCTGCACGGAAGGGGCAGTCCTGCCGGCATGACGCCGCAGCGTGGCCGCTGGCGCTGGGCGGCACTCCTGGCGGCGACCGGCCTCACCGCGGTGGTCCTGGTGACGGCCGGGTGCGAGGCCGTCGGCTACTACGCGCAGTCGATCGGCGGCCATCTGGGCGTGATGGCCCAGGCACAGCCGCTGACCGACGCCATCGCCAACGCGCGCGACGCCAACGATGGGCGCCTGGCGCAGCGGCTGGCGCTGGCCGGCCGCATGCGTGACTTCGCCTCGCGCGAACTGAAGCTGCCCGAGAACGGCAGCTACCGCCGCTACGCCAACCTGCACCGGCCCTATGTGGTGTGGAGCGTGTTCGCCACGCCCGAGCTGTCGATGGACCTGCGCAAGTGGTGCTTCCCCATCGTCGGCTGCATCAGCTACCGCGGCTACTACGCCCAGTCCGATGCCGAGCAGTATGCGCGGGGCCTGCGCCGCGACGGGCTCGAGACCTACGTTGCCGGCATCCCCGCCTATTCGACGCTGGGCTATTTCGACGACCCGCTGCTCAATACCTTCGTCTACCTGCCCGAGGGCGAACTGGCGCGGCTGATCTTCCACGAGCTCGCGCACCAGGTGGTGTACGTGCGCAACGACACCGCCTTCAACGAGTCCTTTGCCACCGCGGTGGAAGCCGCGGGCGTGGAGCGCTGGCTGGCCGAGGATGCGTCGGAGGACGCGCGCGCCAGCTATCGGCAGTACGATGCCCGGCGCCAGCAGTTCCGCGCGCTGTTGCTGGGCACGCGCGACCGGCTGGTGGCGCTGTACCAGACCCCGCTCGATGACGGCGCCAAGCGCGAGAGCAAGGCAAAGATCTTTGCCGACCTGCGCGCCCAGTACGCGCGGCTGCGCACGGAGTGGGGCGGATTCAGCGGTTATGACCGCTGGTTCGACCAGCCGCTGACCAACGCCCACCTGGCCGCGGTGGCCACCTACCAGCAGTGGGTGCCGGCCTTCACCGCGTTGCTGGCGCAGTGCAACGGCGACTGGCAGCGCTTCTATGACGAGGCTGCCCGTATCGGCGCGCTGCCCGCCGCCGAGCGCGAGGCCGCGCTGCAGCGGCTGGCGCCGCCGGCCACGCGCGCCGGCACGCTGACCGCGGGCGGAAAGACCGCGGCCAACTAAGCTGCCGCGTCGCTTACCAGGTATCGATGAACCGTCTCGGTGCGTTGGCCTGGCGGCCGAGGCTCCCCGGCGGCACCGAGGCCAGCCCGCGCAGCAGCCAGCGCCGCGTGTCGGCAGGGTCGATCACCGCGTCGATCTCCAGGTGGCTGGCCATGTTGAGCGCGCGGCCGCGCTGGTAGGCGCCGTCGACCATGCGCGCGAACAGCGCCGCGCGCTCGTCGGGGTCGGCCACGGCCTCCAGTTCCTTGCGGAAGCCCAGCCGGATCGAGCCCTCGATGCCCATCGCGCCGAACTCGCCGCTGGGCCAGGCCGCGGTGAAGAAGGGCGCGGCAAAGCTGCCGCCGGCCATGGCCTGCGCGCCCAGTCCGTAGCCCTTGCGCAGCACCACCGTGAAGAACGGCACGCGCAGCGCGCCAGCGGTGACAAAGAGGCGCGACACGTGCCGCACCGTGGCGGTCTTCTCGGCCTGCGGCCCGACCATGAAGCCCGGGGTGTCGCACAGCGACACCATCGGCAGCCCGTGCGCGTCGCACAGCTGCATGAAGCGCGCGGCCTTGTCGGCGGCGGCGCTGTCGATGGCGCCCCCGAGGTGGCGCGGGTTGTTGGCGATGCAGCCGAAGGCGCGGCCTTCGATGCGGATCAGCGCGGTGATGATGCCGGTGCCGAACGCCGCGCGCAGCTCCAGCACCGAGCCGCTGTCCGCCATGGCGGCGATCACCGCGCGCATGTCGTAGCTGCGCAGGCGGTTCTCGGGGATGGCGTGGCGCAGGTGGCGCGGGTCTTCCGCCTGCCAGTCATGCACGTCGCCCTGGAAGTAGGACAGGTAGCGTTGCGCGGCATCGACCGCGGCCGCTTCGTCATCGACCAGCACGTCGATCACGCCGTTGGGCCCCTGCACGCTGACCGGGCCCACTTCCTCGGGCGCGAACACGCCCAGCCCGCCGCCTTCGATCATGGCCGGCCCGCCCATGCCGATGGTGGCGCTGCGCGTGGCGATGATGACGTCGGCGCAGCCAAGCAGCGCGGCGTTGCCGGCAAAGCAGCGGCCCGACACGATGCCCACCAGCGGCACCTGGCCCGACAGCCGCGCGAACTGGATGAACGAGGTGCAGTCCAGCCCGGCCACCACCGGCATGTCGGTATCGCCGGGCCGCCCGCCGCCGCCCTCGGCAAACAGCACCACCGGCACCTGCCACTGGCGCGCCAGCGCCAGCATGCGGTCCAGCTTCTTGTGGCCGTAGAAGCCCTGCGTGCCGGCCAGCACCGTGTAGTCATAGGCCAGCACCATGCAGCGCGTATCGGCACCGGGAAAGCGCGCCGCGTTGACGGACCCGATACCGGTGACGATGCCGTCGGCGGGCGTGGCGCTGACCAGGTCTTCGACACTGCGGCGCTGCCGTTGCGCGGCGATGGCGAGCGCGCCGTACTCGATGAAGGAGCCGTCGTCGCACAGCCGGGCGATGTTCTCGCGCGCCGTTTGGCCGCCCTGGGCGTGGCGCCTGGCGACGGCCTGGGCGCGTGCGGCGTCGTGGCCGAGGGCGTGGCGCTCCAGCGTCTCGCGCAGGTCCGCGCGCACATGGTCGAGGTCGGCCGCCGCGGCGGTCTCGGCGGCATGGCCGGCATCGCCGCCGGGCGCCAGCACGATCACCGCGGCGCCGGCGCGCAGCGTGGCACCCGCGACGGCCAGCACGCGCAGCACGGTGCCGGCGGCGGGCGCCTCCAGCGGATGCTCCATCTTCATCGCTTCGATGATGGCCAGCGGCTGGCCGCGCCTGACCGTATCGCCTTCGCGCACGTGGATGGCGGCGAGCGCGCCGTCCATGGGCGCCGGCACGGCAATGGCGTCGTCAGGGACATCGGCCAGCGCATTGTGCTCATCGGCCGGGGCGCTGTCGGCCAGGCCGGGCGGCGCGTGCAGCACCGGGTGTTCGGCGTCGGCGGCGGCAAGCGCGGCCAGCGCCTGGTCCAGGTACTGCGTGTGCACGGCATTGCGGCGTATGTCGTCCAGCTGCAGCAGATCCTGCAGCAAGCGGCGGTTGGTGTCGATGCCTTCGATGCGGAACTCGCACAGCGCGCGGTAGGCGATCGCGAGCGCACGCGCAAAGTTGCCGCCGGGTTCGTGCACGATCAGCTTGGCCAGCAGCGAATCAAAGCGCGGATTCGCCGTCATGCCGGCAAAGCCCGCGCTGTCCACGCGCACGCCTGGCCCGTTGGGCGGCTCGAACGCCGTCAGCGTGCCGCTGGCCGGGCGCAGCTGGCCCTGCGCGTCGAGGTGCTCGGCATTGATGCGCAACTGCACCGCGATGCCGCGCGGCGCGGGTGCCTGCTCCAGGCCCAGGTCGGCCAGGCGCGCGCCGGCGGCGATGGCCAGCTGGGTTTGCACGAGGTCGACGCCGGTCACCATCTCGGTCACCGTGTGCTCGACCTGCAGGCGCGGGTTGGCCTCCATGAACCAGAACGATGGGCCGCCATTGCCGCTGTCTTCCACCAGGAATTCGAACGTGCCGATGCCGCGATAGGCGGCGGCGCGCGCCAGTGTGGCGGCGGCATCGGCCAGCCTTGCGCGCAGCGCGTCATCCAATGACGGGCTGGGGGCGATCTCCACCAGCTTCTGGTGGCGGCGCTGCAGGCTGCATTCGCGCTCGCCCAGCGTCAGCACGCGGCCCTCGGCGTCGGCGACCACCTGGATCTCGATATGGCGCGGCGCGGCGACGATGCGCTCCACGTAGACCGCACCATTGCCAAACGCCGCGGTAGCTTCCGAGACGCAGCGTGCGTAGGCCTCGTCGATCCCGGCAGCGCGATGCACGGCGCGCATGCCGCGCCCGCCGCCGCCGGCGAGCGCCTTGATCATCATGCCCGCTTGCCCGTCGAGGCTGGCGAAGAAGGCCCGCGCCTGCTCCGGCGAGGTCGGGCCGGCGGTGCCGGGCACGACCGGCACGCCATGCTCGCGCGCCAGCGCGCGGGCGCGGGCCTTGTCGCCGAACAGGCGCAGCACGTCGGGCGCAGGGCCGGCGAAGACCAGCCCGGCGTCCAGGCAGGCCTGCGCAAAGTCGGCGTTCTCGGACAGGAAGCCGTAGCCAGGGTGCACCATGCCGCAGCCCGCCCGCCGCGCAGCGTCCACCACGGCGGCAATGTCTAGGTAGGCGCGCGGACCAGTGCCGGGCAGCGCCACGGCCGCGTCGGCCTTGCGCACGTGCAGCGCGTCGCAGTCGTCTTCGCTGTACAGCGCCACGCTGGGGATGCCCATGGCCGCGGCGGCCCGCGCGATCCGGATAGCGATTTCGCCGCGATTGGCGATCAGGAGCTTGTGGTTCGTCATGAGCGGGAGCGTTGATGGCGTGTGTTGTGGGCGCAGTGCGGGTATGTACTCGTTGGTACATTTATTTACCGTTGGGTAAGATTCTGGGGTGATCGGGTATTGGCGTCAATTGGCCGTTTTCCCTTTCCCCTTTGGCGCCGCAGGCTGTGGCGTCAAGCAAGGGCTCGACCGGACTGGCGTAGCGAGCCCGCCATGCGAGAATTGCATCATGTCGATTGCACCCAGATCCGCACCGCTGAACCCGCCGTTGAGCACACCGCCAGAGCCGCAGCCGGCCCGCCCGCATATCGCCGAGCGCCAGGAGGCCCGCCGCCGCCAGATTCTCGATACCGCCGCGCAGCTCTTCTACAGCAAGGGCTATCCCGGCATGACCATGAACGACCTGTGCCGCGCGCTGGGCGTGACCAAGCCGGCGGTCTACTACTACTTTACTGACAAGTACGAGATCTTCGACATCCTGTGCCGCGAGTCGGCCCAGACCTGCCTGCCCGTGATCCGCGAGACCGCGGACCCCGCGCTGCCGGTGCGCGAGCGCCTGCAGGCCTGCCTGCTCGAGATGGCGCGGCGCTGCGTCGCCTGCCATGTGCCGGCCACGCTGAGCTTTCGCGACAACCAGTACCTGCGCCCCGACACCGTGGCGTGGCTCGACAGCATGGCGCGGGACTTCTATCGCGACCTCTATGCGCTGCTGGAAGAGGGCAAGCGCGATGGCGTGTTCGCCTTCGGCGACGCACGCGTGACGGCCCATGCGATCGGCAGCGTGGTGGGGTTCCTCTACACCTGGCATGAACCCGGCCGCATGGACCCGGAGACGCTGGCGCAGGAGCTTGCCGCCAGCATGATGAAACTGGCGCTGCCCAGCGGCGGCTGAGTGCGGATTTGCCTCACTAGGGGTTATCCCCCTACTTGCGCCCGATCGGTGGCGCATAATGCCCGTCAGGGGCACCAAGGCCTGTCCGGTGGCCCCGAGGACTTCGTCTAAGTTGTTGTTTTAACCGGGGCGCACGTTTAGCATCTCGGCAAAATCGAACGACCATTCAGAAATCAGGAGACGGTGCTATGGAAAGAATTTGGCTGAAACACTACCCGGCCGGCGTTCCCGCCGAGATCGATGCCAGCCAGTTCCGCTCGCTTGCCGCGCTGCTCGAGGCATCTTTCCGCACCTATGCCGACCGCAAGGCCTTCATCTGCATGGACAAGGCCATCACCTACGGCGAACTGGACCAGCTCTCGACGCACTTTGCCGCCTGGCTGCAGTCGCGCGGGCTGCGTCCCGGCGCACGCGTGGCGATCATGATGCCGAACGTGCTGCAGTACCCGGTGGTGCTGGCGGCGGTGCTGCGCGCGGGCTTCGTGGTGGTCAACGTCAACCCGCTCTACACCCCGCGCGAGCTCGAGCACCAGCTCAAGGACAGCGGCGCCGAGGCCATCGTGATCCTGGAGAACTTTGCCTCCACGCTGCAGCAGGTGCTGGCCAAGACCCCGGTCAAGCACGTGGTGGTGGCCAGCATGGGTGACATGCTGGGCGGGCTGAAGGGAGCGATCGTCAATTTCGTGGTGCGCAACGTCAAGAAGATGGTGCCGGCATGGGAGCTGCCCACCTGCGTGCGCTTCAACAGCGTGCTGGCCGAAGGCCGCAAGCTGACGCTGCAGCCGGCCACCACGGGGCCGGATGACATCGCCTTCCTGCAGTACACGGGCGGCACTACCGGCATCTCCAAGGGTGCGGTGCTGCTGCACCGTAACGTGGTGGCCAACGTGCTGCAGTCCGAGGCGTGGATGCAGCCGGCGCTGAACAAGGGCGCACACATCGACCAGCCCATCACCATCACCGCGCTGCCGCTGTACCACATCTTCGCGCTGACGGTCTGCTGCCTGCTGGGCATGCGCAGCGGCGGCACCAGCGTGCTGATCCCGAATCCGCGCGACATCCCGGGCTTCATCAAGGAACTGCAGAAGTACAAGTTCAACATGTTCCCGGCCGTCAACACGCTGTACAACGCACTGATCAACAATCCGGAAATCAGCAAGGTCGATTTCTCCGGCCTGCGCGTGGCCAACGGCGGCGGCATGGCGGTGCAGGAGGCGGTGGCCAAGCAGTGGCTGGCCAAGACCGGCTGCCCGATCATCGAAGGCTACGGCCTGTCCGAGACTTCGCCCTCGGCCACCTGCAACCCGACCGACACCGACGCATTCTCCGGCACCATCGGCATGCCGCTGCCGTCGACCGAAGTGGTGATCCGCGACGATGACGGCAAGGACGTGCCGCTCGGCCAGCCGGGCGAAATCTGCATCCGCGGCCCGCAGGTGATGGCCGGCTACTGGAACCGCCCGGACGAGACCGCCAAGGTCATGACCCCGGACGGCTTCTTCAAGACCGGCGACATCGGCGTGATGGACGAGCGTGGCTACACCAAGATCGTCGACCGCAAGAAGGACATGATCCTGGTGTCGGGCTTCAACGTGTATCCGAACGAGGTCGAAGGCGTGGTGGCCGAGTGCCCGGGCGTGCTGGAAGTGGCGGCCGTGGGCGTGCCCGACACGCACTCGGGCGAGGTCGTCAAGCTGTTCGTGGTGAAGAAGGATCCGGGGCTGACCGAGGCCGATGTGATCGAGTTCTGCAAGGAGCGCCTGACCGGCTACAAGCGGCCCAAGTACGTCGAGTTCCGCACCGAACTGCCCAAGACCAACGTCGGCAAGATCCTGCGCCGCGAACTGCGCGACAGCCGCAAGGCCGCCTGAGCGGCAGCCGCTGCCAACGACAACGGCCTCCCGAGTGGAGGCCGTTGTGCTTTCAGGCTGCGCCGCGGCGGCTCAGCACTCGTTCGATGGCGCCAGGCGGGCTTCCTGGCTGCCGTCGGGGTAGATCACCCGCACGCACGCGCCTGGCTCCAGCCCCGGCGCCGCCGGCGCGTTGGCCGACACGATCGTGCCGTCCATGGTTCGCACCTTGTACTGGAACAGGTCCACCTGCTGCACCGGCGCGGGCTTGTTGAACAGCCGGCTCAGGTCGAAGGCAAAGCCCACGCCCACGC